>JALURF010000109.1 GCA_027017165.1 Thermofilaceae archaeon | reverse complement strand
TTTTTATAGTGAATTCTTTGTATAACATTGTAATTAAGAAAGTTTCAGAAAGTTGGAATGGTATGAGAAAAAGCAAGTACATAGCACTTTCAGGCGCTTCTCTTCTAGCCGCATCGATTCTCCTCTACTATGGAATTATCTATCAAGGAGTTATGATGAGTATAGTTGGAGCTACGTTGCTTCTACAGGGCTTAGCAATAATAGCCACGCCTCTCCCTCAAAACAATAGCTTAGGAGAGAATTTCCATAAAAGGATTATTACAGGATATGCCTCAAACTTGGAAAAACTATTAATTTCAGCAACAGGATCTAAGGCGTTCTATGTGCCTTTCAGAGATAAAGTGAGAGTAATAGTGGCAAGTGAAATTCCGAAAAGAGGATTTAAAATTGATTTACTTTTAGATGCAGTAGGTGGGAGTCTAACTGAAAAATTTAAAAAAGAACTTAAACTATCGGATAAGCCGAGAGTAGAGGAAGGTTTATCTAAATTAGATAAAACCCTTAGAAGAAAAGGACTAGTCGAGAAAATCGAATATCACGTGGGAGAATCTATAACTCTTAACGTTAAAAAACCTGCAACTCTGGAACTACACAAGCATCTGAGTAGAGTGGCTCCGAAAATCTATAGTTATCTAGGTTGTCCGTTAACCTCAGCTATAGTCGTTCTGATAACAGAATTTCTAGGAAAAACTCTGACAGCCGATTTTAAGCTTAAAGATGATACAGTCATAATCACGCTAAAACCTGCAAATCTGAATTTTACACGGGTTATGGAAAATGAAGAACATATTCTCGCCTAGAAAAACTGCATTTCTACTGACTATTATAGGCTTTCTATGTATCAGACTTATTGCTGCCACGGTCTATCCCCTTTTCCCTGCATGGGATCCCTGGAGTTACTATTGGACATTAAACGTTATACTTACCGAAAGGATAAATCCTCTATACAATAAATCCGCCTACTATACTAGCGGAATTACTTACGTGCTAGTAAGCGTCGTAGAGGCATCCGGAATAGGCGGATTTAACGCCGTAAAATGGCTTAGTCCGCTGGTCTATACGCTAATATTAATCCCGATACTATTCATCATGGGTAGGGAATTCGGAGGAAATTATAAAGCGGGTCTAATAACGCTCCTCCTTTTCGGAGCCTCGGATATAGGAGTTTTAAGAGAATCATATACCATCGCGGAGGGATTAGCAATCCCTATTTCGATAGTAGCTGTATACGCAGCTATAAAATACTATGAAAAGGGAGAGACCTACGATTTTCTCACGCTATCACTATTACTGCTATCACTACCGTTTATACACCATTTAACCAGTTTTATCATGTACTTTACATTCGCGGTAACTCTAACGGCGCTTATAAAATTTAGAAAATATAGACGGAACTTGGTTTTAACGCTCATACTAGTAGCAGCGTCTATCTTAGTCTTTTCTTCTCAAGCACACGTATACATGGAATATCAGACATATACAAGGTTGCTAATATTTCTGAAAGGCTTAGGCGAGGCAAGACCTCCTCTTTCAGTCTATGAAGCTATGACCGAGAAATACGCGGCGGTACCTAAATCTTACTCCGAGCTCTTCTTCCATCATCTAAGTACAGCCGTTACCCTCCTTTTAGCGTTTATATCTTTCCTAGAAATACTAATTAGAAAAATTAAAAAGCCTAGCGAAATGTTCCACTACATATGGCTGATAATTACTGTCATATTCTTTCTGGCAAGCGTTCTAGGAGATTACTTCTTCGGATGGCTATTCGAATTCTATGGTTTCCGGGCGTGGATTTTTGCCGCCATTCCAGCATCCGTCTTCGCGGCGCGTACTCTGGAAAAGCTTTCTAAGAAAACAGCGTTCATCCTACCGTTTACGATAGCACTGTTTACCCTTGCTACATGCACGTTTATAGTATATCAGTTCGATACTATGAATATTTACCAGTATGAAATCAATACTTCGGATTGGATAGTTAATAACATGGGTAATAGAACTCTAATAACTTCACCTGCCAGTTTTAGAGCGTCAACTCCTATAGCAAAAATACCTTATATCCTAGACGTAGAATCGAAAGATTACGAATTTTTCGCCTGTAATATAACGCATATAGAGAGTGTGATTAACGGTCAGGATTTTAGCAATATATACGTAATGTCGTCGAAGAGAGCTACCGAGAAGCCATTCCGCACGTCGTATCTTAGAGTATGCTATGATGTTTTTCAAGAAGGAGATTTCGCACGGATATACGACTCAGGATTAGCTTGGGTGTGGAAATACAATAAAAGAGCTATTTCTACAGGTAAAGAAATTAGGAAACAAGCTCGCGGATAATTTCCGCGTACCTATTAAACACGCTTATTAGGTTAAAACGATCAATGATAGTTTTTCTTGCTCTTTTACTAATAGCTTCTGCTCTATAATTGCTTATTTTAAAACATTTCCTAAGTTTTTCTGCTAATGAATTAGAATTCCCCATTTCGAACAAAAATCCATTTACTCCATCTTCGATAATATCATCCACTCCATTAATTGCCGACTTTAAGACTATCCGACCGCAACTCATAGCTTCCAAAGTCGATATGCCTATAGCGCTAACTCTTATAGGATTTACAACTATAAACGCCCAGTGGTATTCCTTCGGCATATCCCCATGATCTACCCCGCCTTTAAAATCCACCATATACGATAGTTCTAATCGCTCGACCAGTTTCACATACTCTCTTTTTTGAGGACCTTCACCTATAACTCTAACCATAATCCACGGATACTCAGATCTAATTTTAGATAGCGCCTTAAGCAGAATATCCAGTCCATGATCCTCGCTCAATCTACCCACGAATAGTATATTTTCGCTTGTGGTTATCGGTTTAAAATTGAAGTGTTCAATATCAACGCCGTTGTGTATCCATCTTACTTCTTTATCGGGTAATTTCTCTTGTAGGAGATCTTTCATCCATTTTTCTACACAAACTACAGCATCGGCCTTTGAAGCATCTGCCAAGGTGTTTTTTAAAACTATACCTCCCGGCGGGTTTATAGCATGTACTATAAGCAAAATTTTAGTATGTTTAGATAATTTTTGCGCAATTCTCCAACTTTTCAGAATAGTCGCTCCGGGGAGAAACGAGGGGATAGAAGTAACGGTAACGCCGTTCAATACGAGTATATGAGGTTTAAATTTGTATAGGACGTATAAGTGAATGAATACTTTAATGAATTCTCTCACAGTTTTCTTAATTGCAAAAAATATCTTGCCTAGAAGGGTTTGAGGCCACCCATAATAAGATGGAGGAGGTATCATAGGAGGAGCGCGGTAAATCCTTATATCATCAATTTCCTCAACTAATTTCTCCTTTTTATTTATCTTATTAGAAATTATAGTTATTTCATATCCCATATCGTGAAAGAATTTGGCGAATTTATCTAAGAAAACCTCTCCCCCTCCTCTGAAAAACGGGTAGGTGGCCTCCGAGTAAATTGTCATCCTAATTCTCTTTTCTCCTTCAACCATAGATATATATGG
>JALURF010000108.1:2311-3531 GCA_027017165.1 Thermofilaceae archaeon | reverse complement strand
TAGAGGTACCACAGGCGCCTGAAGGCGAGTACAAAGTAGTAGTTGAATGGGATGGAGTGGGAGTAATAGCCGAGCAGAGTATAAGAATCGAAGCTGGCAAGTTTGAAGCAGGAGCCACCGTGTCGGTAGAATACTTGATAACAACTGATGTATATGATATGGTTGTAGCTATAAAGACGCCTTTCGACACTCCGATGGCCGGAGCCGATGTAACGCTCAAGAAGTTAGATGGAACTGAGATAAAGACCGTTGTAGGTAGTGATGGAACTGTAGCATTAACTGAAGTGCCGCTAGGCACTGTAGATGTAACCGTACACAAGTGGAAGGGAATGAATGTAGGCTTCACTAAGACTGGCGTAACTGTAAACGAGAACACCGTAATAGTCGACAAGATAGGAATGCTCAAAGTCAAAGTAGTAGGACAGAGAGGACAAGGATTAGCTGGCGCTGAAGTAGTCGTTGAAGGCACTCCAATCAAAGGTACAACTGCTGCTGATGGAACCTTCGCCGACGAGCTACCGGCTGGCAGCTACACTGTCAAGGTAAGCTATGGAGGCAAGGAGAAGACCGCCAGCGCCAGTGTAACCGGTGGACAGGTTAGCGAAGTAGTAGTCGAACTACCAGTATTCATCGAGATAGCTGGATGGTCCATGGACATGTCTGCGTTCATCGGCATGTTGCTGCTCATCGTACTGCTGATAATAGTGCTGTTCATACTGCTCCACGAGTACAGTGTCTGGCGCCGCAGAAAGATCGCCGCTGCCGTTGTTCCAGTTAAACCATCTGCGTAATTTTAAAACCCTCTTTTTTAACTTCTATCTTTTATTAAGTCAACAGCTAAACTTATTTTATCACATTAGGCTTATTCTACTTTGAAAATGAATTTAAAACTACGGTTGTCTTCCAAGGCAGTTAATAAACTGAGAAAAGCTGGCTTTACCTCAGTTGAGTCTATAGTACTGGCTCCAGACTATTTTTTAACCGAGTTCTTAAACATTTCTCCTAAAGAGTTCTCCAAGCTTAGAAAAGACCTATCTAAAAGCTCAAATATAAGGATGATTACCGCGTGGGACTATTTCAAAGAGAGAAAAGATAAAGTTAATTTTGTTAGTACTGGTTGTGGTTGTTTGGATGGTTTGCTTGGTGGTGGTGTTGAAACTGGTGCTGTTACGGAGTTTGTAGGCGAATTTGGTACTGGTAAAACACAGCTAGCTCATCAG
>JALURF010000108.1:0-2301 GCA_027017165.1 Thermofilaceae archaeon | reverse complement strand
CAGTTACGGTTCAACTTCCAGAAGATAAAGGAGGATTAAAAGCCAAAGCAGTCTACATAGATACCGAAGGCACATTCAGACCAGAACGAATAATACAAATAGCCCAGTACCGAGGATTAAATCCGGAAACTGTGTTAGAAAACATATTCTATGCGAGGGCTTATACGACGGAACAGCAAATTTTCGCCGTTAAAGCATTAGAGAAACTGCTAGAAAAACTCAAAATTGGACTGGTAGTCGTAGATAGCGTAGTGGCGCATTTTCGAGCCGAGTATTCTGGAGGTGAGATTTTTATCAGGCAGAGAATGCTCGCTAGGCATTTAAGAGATCTCAACTTTATAGCCGAGAAATATAACGTGGCAGTTGTAGTCACAAATCATGTCTTATCGGTGCCGGGAATTTTTGTTGGAAATCCTTTAAAACCTGTTGGTGGCAACGTGCTTGCTCATGGCTGTGCCCATAGAGTATGGCTTAGGAGGATAGATGGAAAACGATGGGCTGCGCGACTTTTCGATTCTCCTTTAAATCCTGAGGCGGAAGTAGTCTACACAATCTCTGAGGAGGGGGTATTAGATTACCGAAGCGGATAAATCCTTGCTCCAACTTCTAGCTCTCCTATTGAACCCTAAGCGAATAGCTGAATTATTCCAAATCTCACTCCATGATGGAGAGGAAATTAGGAGAAAAGCCTTAATCAAATATCACTACTTGTTAAAGCCCTCCCCAGGGAGGTTTGTTTCTACTGGTTGTGGTTGTTTGGATGGTTTGCTTGGTGGTGGTGTTGAAACTGGTGCTGTTACGGAGTTTGTAGGCGAATTTGGTACTGGTAAAACACAGCTAGCTCATCAGCTAGCAGTTACGGTTCAACTTCCAGAAGATAAAGGAGGATTAAAAGCCAAAGCAGTCTACATAGATACCGAAGGCACATTCAGACCAGAACGAATAATACAAATAGCCCAGCATAAAGGCTTGGACCCTTTTGAGACGTTAAAAAATATATACTATACCAGGGCGCATACCGCCGAGCAGTTGCTTGTCGTTTTAGATAAAATTAGCAATGGTATTTTCAAAGATATCGGTTTAATCGTAATTGACGTGTTGACGGGACTTCATTTAAACCTATATTCTGATGATGAAAGAAGAGTTTATGAATCTCTAATGCTCAGGGAAGTATTGAAGCTAATTAAATGGGCGATTAAAGAGCGGGTCGCGGTGGTAGTTACTAATAGATGTTTCAAACGTAATGAAAAACTGAGAATTATAGGGGATCCGTACGTGTGTTTTATATCATATACGCGTATACTGCTTGAGAAAATGCCTGGAGGACTGTGGACGGCTAGGATAATATTCGCCCCGGATGGGAGAGAGGGGGCTTGTAGCTTTAGAATTGGAGAAGAGGGCGTAGTTGATGTCGGTTAAAGATAGAATGGACTCTTTCGATTTAGCGGCCGTGGTATATGAATTAGATAGCTTGCTTGCTGGGGCTAGGATATCTAATGTCTACGCTATAGGTGAAACTTTTATCTTTAAGCTGAGGAGTAGAGGAACTAATTTCTTCGTGGTGTTTAATCCTAGAATAGGAGTCTACTTGACTAAGTACGAGTTTGACATGCCTAAACATCCACCCGAATTCGTAATTGAGTTAAGAAAACATGTTAGGGGAGGCATTATATCTAAGATTTGGCAATTAAATAGAGATAGAATACTCGTGTTTGAAGTGAAAAAAGGAGATGATAAGGTATTATTGATATTGGAATTCGTTAGAGAAGGAAATCTAATAGTAACTGATTCCAACTCAAGAATACTTTTAGCTCTGCGTTATCGTAAAATGAGAGATAGGAGTATTGTTAAGGGCGAAATATACAAGCCTCCTCCTGGAGGTCTCGACCCACTCAAGGCGAATCCCGAAGAAGTGTACGAGAAAATTAAAAATGGGGAGAAGAGTATTTTTCGTTCTCTTCTTAAAATTCTTAATGTGCCTCCAAGCGTTATTAGAGAAGCTTTCTATAGGCTCGGCGATAGCATAGAACGCGTCGATCTTCAAACAATATCCTCTATTCTTAACACTATAAGGGATATGTACTTGGAGGTTAGTAAGGGAAGACTTAAACCATGTATAATATACAGGGGAGAGAAGCCTGTAGGTTTTTCCCCTATAACCTATTCTCATCTGAATGAGGGGTTAGAGAGAAATGTTTTTAATACTTTTAGTGAGGCCTTGGACGAGTATTTTACGAAATCTCTTTTCGAAATTCCGAAAAAGGATGTTAAATCGGAAAAATACGCTAAGCAGATAAGAGA
>JALURF010000107.1 GCA_027017165.1 Thermofilaceae archaeon | reverse complement strand
GTATAGCCTATTACTTTAAACAAATATGCAGAAACAACGCCTAAAAGAATATACATTAAACGCTCAAAGAAGATCATAGTTCCAATATAAGCTCCCTCTCTTCTCACGCCTGTTCTTAACTCATCTTCATCGATTACATCGCTCAAGCATATGCTTCTCACGAGTTGTATACCAGCGTTTCCACATCCAACAAGCACCATCACGAGCAAGATCAAATTTAAATCATTCAGAAGAAGCAGCGGTTGTAAACTCAAAACAAAGATGATTGTCGAGAGAATGAACATTTTCTTAGAACCTACCCTAAGTGTGATTTTTCTTAAAAGAGGCCACCAGAAAACAGCGCTCAACAACATAACGCCCAGTATTAGCGCGTTAGCCTCCTCGCCGCTTTTCAAAACGTACTTCGTATAGAAAGGTATCATAGCTGTAACCCAACTCCATAAGAAGAAGATAACGATATCAGCGCCTAAAAATGCTAGAAAAGTACGGTTACCTAGCATCAATTTAACCATCTCAACCAAGCCTAGCGGTTTATCAATTTCATAGAACTCTTTTCTCTCTCTACAACCGAGGAGAGAAATAAAAATAGTTAGAGCTCCTATACCTCCAAGCACTAGCGAGGAGATAGACCATGCGTCGAGCACGTCGAGAAAACTCGAGAAGATACTCCGCACGTAAGGGAATAGGGCAAAACCCGTGACAACTCCTAATAAGGCGAATAATTCTCTATATAGGGAGGCTTCACTCCTTTCTTTTAGATCCTCGAACATTTCGGGGAAGAGAGCTTCATAACCTGTCGTTAGCATGGTTAAAAATAGATCGAAAAATGCCAGCAAGAACATTAAATAGTAGAAGAGAGCAGTACCAGAACTCGTCGTTACAATTCTCGGAGACCAGAGTAGCCAGAAGAATAATAGGGTTAGAGGAGCTCCTACGACTATTAGGGGGATTCTCCGCCCCCATCTAGTGCGGAGCCTATCGGAGATAAATCCTATAAGGGGATCGTTAACCGCGTTCCATATTCCATAAGGTATGGATAGAGCTACAGCCATAAGGTTAGGGTCTAAGCCCACTATGTCAACGTAGAAGAACACTATATACGCTCCAACTGAGTAATAAAAGAAGGCTTTGCCGAAATTTCCTAAACCATAGGCGATTCTACCCGCTCTACCGGTAAGCATAGTTGAGCCACCTACCAGACGCCATACTTATCTCTGAGCTTAGTCAATAGTTTGATATTCTCTTCTGGAGTTCCTATAGCTAATCCACAACCCGGTCCTAGTGCAAAAGTCTTACATTTCTTACCTAGTTCAATAGAACGTTTAACCATTTGCTCAACTTCAGCCGGAGTGCCTGCGTAAAGAGTTCTTAAGTGGTCGATGCCAGCGCATAATGGGATTTTGTCTCCGAATTTTTCAACAGCTTCCTCTAAAGGATAAGTAGAGCCCGGGGCATAGAACTGAAGCTCGTTTACCAGTGCTCCAAAGTGCTTATAGATAAAATCGAGATCTGGGTCGTAGCTGCAGATATGCGTGGTGATAGGGACGTTCCATCCGATTCTGTTCCTAACTCTCTTGAGGAATTCTAAATCTATCGCTACAAGCCACTTCCTGAGCTCCGGGTCTAGCAACGATCTATCATAAGTTACGAAGCTCATGTTGAAATTTTGATAATCAACAGCTTCTACAAGCATTACAGCGACTTCTACAGTCCAATCCATTAAAGGACCTAGCAGTATTTCTCTTAACTCGTCTAAAAGATCTGGGAAAATAATTACATCCCTCATGACTTCGGGAGTCCCCACAACCAGCGCGAGAGTCCCTGCAGGTCCTACAATTCCCTGTCTAAACAATACCTTATCTCCGAGCTCATCCATGAGAATTCTCCAAGCCTTGAATAAGGCATTAGCCCGCTTACCTTTTCGAGGATCGAATTTCTCAATATCATCTACTTTCCAGAATTTTTCATAAATACTTCTATCAGGTCTATAGCGCCAGGGCGGTATTTTCGGCTGAATTACATGGTCTAAAATTTCAACTTCTGCTCCTAGAACTTCATAGAGAGCCCATTGGTCTAAATAAACGCCAGTAATGTCAACATTGAACTTTTTTACATAGTTTATATAGCCACGCGCGATGGCTTCAGGATCGTGGACATAATCCCGCAAACTGGACACGCCGGAGTACTGCCAGGCCAAATACATAGATTCATGCCATAAAGGCATCTTATCCGGCCGTTCTCCCTTCAAATAGGTATAAGCTCTCTCTAAACCCGTAATCTCACTCACTCTTCTTCACCTCTTTCATCATCTTATACGCGAGTTTAACAGCTGATTCAGGATCGCGCCCCCAACCGTCCACCCTATACTTCCTGGCTATGGCATCGTTAGCCACAGCGCCGCCGATAATTATTTTAACTTTATCGCGTAAACTTCTCCTTTCCAGATAGTCTACGAGTTTTTCAAGCTCCTTAATAGCGTTGGTAAGGAAAATCGAAACTGCAATGATATCGGGCTTATACTTCTCGATGCTTTGAATAAAGTTTTCAGCCAGCAAGTTTTCTCCCAAATCTATAACTTCGAACCCCTCTCCGATATAGAAACATTTTATGATATCTTTTCCTATGTAATGAATAGACCCTAAAGTGCCCATCAAAATCCTCCCTTTTGAGCCTAATCCTTTAATCCTATCCTTCAAAACCTCGAATCCCATGTGAAAAGTAGCTACCATAGCTGATAAATGTGGAAGTGCAAATCCGCCATTCCTATACATTTGATATGAGTAGAGTAGAGCTTTGCGCAGAGAATCTAAAATTTCCTTAGGGTCAGCTCCAGTCTTTAAATACCGCCTAACGACCTCTTCAAGTTCAAAAGGCTTAAAACTAATAGCTAATTCATAGATCTCGGTGATCATTGAGGATACTACGCCAAGAAAATATTTAAAATGTGCTATATCTAGGCTATTCTTCATCTCTTGACTTAAAGCAAGGCATTAATCGCCCCGTTTTCTTCATGTACGAGAGATATTCCTGCCCGAATTTCTCTATGAGAGCTTTTCTTCTTTAGGTATTCTACTCGCAATAATGGCTACTGTTAATGTATAGTTGATTAATAGCAGAACGTTAGACGTTACCAGTGTCCATGAGAAAAAGTATATCAGATGAGCCGTGTACATTAGATGTCTTATCCACCTATAAGGCCTGCTTGTTATCAGCTCATGTTCTCTCGAAACCTACAACCACGCTCCAGTACTTATCAAGAGTATAATGCATCTACATGAGCAATATAAGGCCTGAAATACCCGTGGAAAAATCAATCCACCGGATTATGTGAGGTAGCGGAATCTGCAGCTAAGGATATCAATATAAGCTCCACAAATAGAACTATGCCTTGCCCTAATAGCAGTAAAGCTTCAAGATAACCTTGACAGTTTCAAAGAGAAGTCTAAAATGTTCTTTAAGACTCCGCTTTTTAACATAGAGACAGACCTTATATGCGTATGGTCCCACGGATGAAGCTTCCTAGAATGAATAGCATGAGAATAATATCTTATAG
>JALURF010000106.1 GCA_027017165.1 Thermofilaceae archaeon | reverse complement strand
GAAACCTACTTGAGGTCTATGAAAAACTACAAGAGCTACGTGACAGGTCTACGAGCGAGGGGGATAGGAACGCCATTCACGCGGCTCTTAACAGGCTATACCCGGTGTTTAGGATTAAGGCTTTCACGCGGACTCAAGGGGAGATTCCGGAGGGATTTAACATAGTTGATTTAAGCCCGATACCGGGGGATGACGCTAAAACACTGTTTACGATAACCCTCCTATACATCCTATACCACAGTAGCTACGTTGGCGCGATGGATAACATGCTACTCATCCTTGAAGAGGCAGACAGGATAGGCCACGAGCCTATAGGTAGGAAGCACATAGTGGGGAAGATTATGGATGAGATGAGCAAGTACGGTCTCTGGTGTGTCTTCATAACCCATACCGTGGCGAAGCTATGCAAGGAGATAAGGAATAGTTGCGACATAAAGTTCATATTTCGGTTCAACGACCCGGAGGATATAGCACTTGCGAGCAGGATGGTCTTCGTCCCACCAGAGGAAATAGCTAAACTGCCCCGAGGATTGTGCTTCTACAGGCAGGGTGAGAAGCAGACTTTTAGAATTGCTGTTAAGCCTAGAGAGTTTATAGTGAGAGAGGTCAGAAGGTTCAAGGCCAGAAAGCCTAGAGAAGAACTACTTCTTAAGCTACCAGCTAGAAAGCCTGTGGTTAAATCGGAAGAGGAGAAGCTTAGAGAGGAAATAGAGAAAGCCTGCAAGAAAGCATTAGACGAAATATCTTCTATTGTAAGCTCTAGAAGAGAGAGAAGGCTTATATCCTCTGCGCTTAGCGATATGGAGCTTGTTTTGAAGCTTTTAAAAATAAGAGATGGAGAAAGAGTAGCCTATGATAGATTCCTTGAACCCTACGCTAAATATGATAAAGGAAGCAGAAAGTATGTTTTAACAGAACTTGGGCGCAGAGTACTTGAAATACTAGACAGGTATCGCTAAAATTATTATAGTTTTTTATATTATTATATTCTCGATGAATACGCGTAGCTAGTCCAATGACCCCCGCTGGCTACGCGTAGGAAGGGGAGGCAGGGGAGGACGCACAGCATTCAGCACTTTAGCGTTTCTACGGGCCCGGATGAAAGCCCCAAAGCCTCAGCTGTCCCCCTCCACTATGAAGAATAGGGGAGAGGGAGATGGGGGGCGGCTGGGGCTGGGGGCTTGAGGGCGTAATAGTTATCAGGGTTTTACCGGTTTCTAGGGGATTCTTTTTTGGCATGATCCTCTAGGAAACGGGCTTATCAAACCGGGCTTATCAAGCGCCCTCGAAGCCTTCAGCGCTACTAGCCGCTCCTAGCTTCTTCTAAAAAGGCTCGGAGGTGAGAATATGTTGTTGTGGAGGCTCTGGAGAAAACTTTTGCTTCTTTATTTGAAGTGGAAATTGAGACGGTTGATTAAAAAGGTTGAGAAGCTATGAACTTGTTTAGACCATACTTTGATATTCAAAGCTGGAAACTAAAGAAACTTATTGCAGAGTTACTTACGGACGAGAGACATATACTTATCATCGGGCAAACCGCTAGCGGGAAAACAACGTTTACCAAGGCTTTGCTAGGGATATGTACAAATTTTCTGGTATTGGATTTCAACGACGAGTATGAAGTTCTGCCTATAAAGATAGAACAGAAGATTCGAGACTGTTTCGGCATTTATCTTAGGCTTTTAGAGCCCAGTATACCTCAAGAGATGTTGTCTTTACTGCTCAAATATGAAGAAAACTATGATGAAGCACTGCTACAAGCATCCGCGCTATACGATTTGAAAGTTGTAAATGCCCTAAGACTTAGGCGAAATAGTTTCAACAGGATTAGAGAAAACTTTCGATACGAAATTCCAGTAGTGAAACTGAATAAAGTTGACATCGATACGAGGATACCTTACGCGGCTGCAGTTATCGCGGACAGGTTAGCCTTTAATAGAGAACCTGAAGCGATAATCATAGAGGAAGCTCAGTGTTTTAGAGATTCGCTTAGTTTTCTAGCAGAGGAAGGCAGGAAGAGATTTAAAAAATTAATATTCGTAACAAATAATCCGTCATCGATACCTGAAGGCGTTTTATACAATAGCAATGTGTTAGTGTTCCGCAGCCTACCAGTAATAAAATTTAAACTTGGCATTCTAGAGAGGTGGTTTCGCCCTGAAAAACTTCGTCAGGGAGAATTCTACTGCATTATACCTGGGGAAAAAATACGAAAGTATAGGGTGAGACTGTGAGCGAAGATATTGTTGGTAGGTGGAAAAAACTAGATTTAGAGCTTCTAGAGAAAGCAGAGAAAGTGTATAATATTCAAATTAAAGATTTGCAAGAGAGGTATAGGGATTTATATTCTAAGATTTATAGGTTTGAGAAAGAGTATTTGGTATTGCTAACAGCGCTTTTAGGTTTTATCAAACTACTAGGCGAATTCTTAAAGCCTAGTAAAGAGCTGGAGATTATCACTATGGTTGCTGGAATTTCAATAGTTACGATTGCTTGGTTTTACTCTAGAATGCATATTCTGAAAGAATTGGAGGATATAGAAAAAATTTTAAACGCGTTCAGCAAATCTATTATTGAGGATCCTATGCCGCTAGATAAGGGCTATTACAAGAAAATGACTATTATATTGATAGCATATAGCATAGTTATGACTATCCTATTCCTTCTCTGGTGAACCCCGATATAGCCCTCAACCATAATTTCTTTTCAAGTTGTCTGTATCTAGCATAACAGATATTTTAGGTTGGGGGCTACGGGAGGGGTGCTAGCAGGTACTGGCCTTCTAATATCCGTCCGCGACCAGGGCAAATGGAAGTTGCCGAGGAAGTATATCGCTCCTTAAAGAACGGATCTAGATTGCTGATACTGGCTCCCACTGGGTGGGGGAAGACGCTACCCACCCTCGTGGGGGTGAAGGCTTTTATTGAGGAAAACAGGGATTTACGTCCAGTTTTCTGGCTAGTGCGTAGCTTAAGTCTTGGAAGAAGAATAAAAGAAGATGCTGAGAAAGTTGACCTAAAGCTATTCTTGGCTGCTGGAAGAGATAAAAGTTGCAACCTTAAGATTAACGGAGAAAATATTGATCCCCATAAATACTGCAAATTTTTCAGATTCCGATGCGAGTACTATCTAAATATGAGAGATTTAAAAGGAGTACAGGAAGTAGCGGAAGATTATAAGGACTTATTGGAGCTTCTGCCGAGTCAATGTTGCTACTTTACTCAAGAGCGGATATTTACGCACTATAGTATAGTTGTGCAAAACTACTTCAGGAGGAGACACTACGGCTATTTAGCGGTTCTAGACGAGGCACATAACCTACTCATGCCCCGTGAAAAAAGGGTTAGGATAAGCGAAATATCAGAAGCCGTTGCGTCTCTCGAAACCACGACCCTAATTTCAAAAAATACGATAAGGAGCTTAGAGAGCTTTATCCGTAGGGCGAGTGTTATTCCCGAAGAAAACGCGATATACGTTAACAACTACGTGAAGGATGAAGAAAGAGAAGAACTGAACAACCTCTTTCTAGAGCTTTTATACAAAAGAAGGCTTCCAGAG
>JALURF010000105.1 GCA_027017165.1 Thermofilaceae archaeon | reverse complement strand
CCCTATAACTATTCCTAGAAGCGTAAAACTGGAGATTAAGCCAGCGTTTATGAGCATAATTCTTCGTAAGCTGTTTTTAAGTTGAAAAGCGAAAAGCAGAGGAAGCAACGGTAGCACACAGGGTGAAAATGCCGAAATCATACCAGCCACGAATATGAATGGAAATATAGCTAAGAGATGCCCTTCACTCTCCCTCTCACTTTTTTCGATAGGAGATAACTTTACATATTTTCCGTTTGTCTTGCTAGCTTCAAGATATTCTAGAGAAAAAGACAAGTACTCCTTTAACTCTTTGGAATTCATAAAACCGGGATGCCATTTTTTCCATAGATTATAGTCGATTATAGTTCCGTTAGGCAGGCGCACGAAGACGGTCGGAGTCCCAGGTATTCCGTAAGCGCGGGCTAAGCCAGCCTCTCTTCTAGCATTAATCATTACTAAAACGAAATTCTCCTCTAGTAGTTTAACGACTTCCGGATTTCTAAGGGTTTCTTTTTCAAACTTCTCGCAGTAGAAACACGTCTCACTATAAAAGTAGATAAAGAGAGGCTTACCGCTTTCCTTCGACAATTGCACAGCTTTATTATAATCCTCCATCCAGAGCAACTCTTGTGCCCAAGAAACACCGGCGAGCAGTATTAAAGCTGCTATGAAGATCACTATAATTTTTCTCATAGGTTGAGGTTGGGAAAAGTAGATAATTAGCTTTATGTCAACATATTATAATAAAGCAACGGTGTGCCCATGACCAGCTTAGAAATGGATATCGATTTACTGATATTAATACTCCCGGCTTGGGTGGCGAACGCTACGCCAGCCTTTCTCTCCAAGTTTATACACTTTAACCATCCTATAGACTTTGGTAAGAAATTTATAGATGGGCGCAGATTGCTGGGAGATGGGAAAACCTTAGAAGGCTTCTTAAGCGGGGTTTTGGCTGGCACTCTCACCGGAAGCCTTTTGGGTGCGTACTCGCTTCATGACCCGTATGCCTCGCTGGCGCTAGCCACGGGTTCTATGCTAGGAGACTCGATAGGCTCCTTTTTGAAGAGGAGAATGGGTTATAAGAGAGGACAACACGCATGGGGTTTAGACGAGCTTCCCTTTATAGCTACTGCCCTGATGTTCTATCATTTATTTTACGACGATATAATCGTTGTTGAGAACATCCAGCCGCTACTCTTCATTCTAGTTCTAACTTTTATAGTACACAACATTACCAACCTATTTTTCTCATGGCTAATCAATAAATTTAGATCTTAACAGATCACTATAAGACCCGGATATCAAATCCTTCTCCTCAATTTCTAGTTCTCTCATCAAATTCGTCAAGTACTTTCTTCCTTCGTCTTCAGAGCCTCGAGGAACTTCCATTTCAAACTCTATAAACGTTCCGAGATCCTTAACCTCATCTAAATGTATCTGGACTCCCCGGTATCTATAAATCTCTCTCCTTTTATCTACTACGACTTTAACTCCCAGTACGTCGCGTAAAATTTTTTTCAGCCCTTCTCCCTCAGTAGTTCTGACTATGATTATATTGCTAACTTTAGGTCCGGGAATATTCTCTCGCACATAATATACCAGCTTGGACTCTTCATCTCCCTCTATCTCTCTAAGCTTAAGTCTCCTATCTCCAATGAGAAAGTACGTGTCAATCTGGTGGAAGACACCCACATACGTCGCCCCACTTTCTATCAGCTTCTCTCTAACCGCGTTTAAATCCCGGCATCTCGCTTTTATTTCAACAAGAGTCTTCTCCATTCAATCACCATTCATTAACTTTAAAATATGCAAAGCTATATGATCTTCGGCGGCTGGATGGGGGGCTCTATGGAGTACTCAGAGCTTAACACCACACCCTTCTTTAAGGGATTATCTGTACTTTGGGTTCCATTCCTAGCTACTCCAGTTCACGTGGCGAGGAGAATGCTAGCCCTAGCGGGTGCCAGGCCGGGAGAACTAGTCGTGGATTTGGGATGTGGCGATGGACGTATACTTCTTATTGCCGCTGAAGAGTATGGCTGTAGGTGTATAGGTGTTGAGATTGATGAAAAGCTCGCCGAACTGGCTAGAAAGAGAGTGGAAGAGCGAGGACTTAGTAAATCAATAGAGATCTTCACGGGGGATTTAATGAATTTTGACGTCAGCCAAGCCGATATAGTTACCGTATATCTTACACCAGCTATACTGGGAAAATTGTCTCTAAAGCTGAAAAAAGAACTTAAAAAAGGCGCTAGGGTCGTATCTCACGATTATCCAATTCCCGAGTGGCGGTGCATTTTCAAAGAAAATATACGTACGCGGGGGTATCATGTTCACAGAATATACCTGTACCGTAAATAAGCTTTCATAGGTTAACGTCTTGTAAATTACGAGTTATATATTAAAGCTGTGGTAATAAAATAACTATTTAGTGGTTAGAGATTTATGAGTAATATAGAAGTTGAAGTATTTCAAGTGGAAGATAGGAAATTTGAATTTTACTTCGAAGTTAGCGATGAGAAGTGTTGCCTTAGAAACTTCAGGATAGAACCGTTATCTCCGTTAGACGCCGAGCTAATATGTGATGTACTGGATAGGGTGTTCGAGTGGAATTATAAAAATGGAGTAGTCGAATTCTGGCCTAAAGATGTTATATGCGGGGATAAAGATGATCTTGCCCTTCATTACTTCTTGAGAATATTGGATACTCTTATGGGTTTTTCCACAGAAGCGTTACTTGCCGAGACCGTTATCAAATCCTTAAGCGATTGGTTAACGTACACGGAAAATGGAGTTCTAATAGCAAAAAACTTAGTTCAACATTCCGGAGTTCAGCTACACGTAATGTTTAGGCTCCGAATTAAGGCTTATGGAGAATACGTCGTGGACGTGGAGATAAGAGGAATGCCTCCTACCACGTTTGAAGCTAGTAAATTAAAGAGGGGCCTTGTCGCCATTTTTAAAGATGATGTTAAGGTAAAGACCACATATCCATTCTTTGAAGCACGCATACTTAAAACTGTGAAGAAATTATCGGACGCACTAAAACTTTTTAAAGTACTGGTTGCCTCGCTCTAGTAGGGGATTTGCTTGAGATGTATAATCACTCATGGCGATTTGGACGGATTAACGGCCGCCGCAATACTAGTCGACGTACTCAACCAGAAAGGGGAGAAAAGCGTGTTGCTTATAGCTCAGCCATTTACCCTGGCGAACGTGCTTAGCAGAGCTTCTTCTTTCGAAAATCTCTCTAAGCTGTATATAATCGATGTGGGGCTAGATCCGGCCACTTGGGAGCAAACCAAAAGACATTTAGCTAAGATAAGGTTAAAGGCCGACATTATATGGATAGATCATCATAGAGCCACACTAAAGAAAATAGAAGAATTGAGCAAGTTAGGAATTTCGCTCATTTATTCCATAGACGGCTCAGCGGCATCTATAGTGAAACACGTATATTTAGAAAAAACCTCTAACCCAGACTTCTTTTCAAAACTAGCCTTTATCGGAGAGATAGGAGATAAGGTGAGAGAAGCTGAAGATGAGGAAACCGCGAAGCTGGCGGAGATACTGGGCTCTTCTCTTTCAGCCGATAGTGATGACGACGATTTTAAAATAAGGCTTATACAGCTCTGGGTTAAAGAGCAGAAATTCTACGATGAAGAAGTCGAGAAAAGGGCTCGACAAGCTAAAGAGAGACTTCAAGAGTTAATTAAAGAAGCAAAAAATAGGGTAATTTTTGACGGAGAAAGACTTGTCCTAATAGATTTCCGCGGCGTCCCAGCCCGCGGATATATAGGGAAGGTGGCATCAGATTATACCAATAAAACCGGTAAAGTGGTTATAGTGATATTTAACTCCGGTCCAACAGAGACCGTGGCTACATGTAGAGTTCCTCCAACTCTTAATGTTAACGCGCTCAACTTATTGATGAAAATAGCCTATAAGCTAGGGGGGAGCGGGGGCGGCCATCCAAAGGCCTGCTCTATTAGAGTTCCAACAGCTCGTATTAACACCCTTAGACGAGAACTAGAGAAGCTAGACCGGGTTATGCATTAAAACTTAAATACAACTCATAAACAACAAATTTTGGAGCGCCGGTAGTCTAGTCTGGTAGGATGGCGGCCTAGCCTCTAAGGCGCCGACGCCACGCCGCTGAACGGGCCTCTAAGGGTCCGGGCGAATCCCGGGTTCGAATCCCGGCCGGCGCATCCTCTTTAACTTCTGGCTTAAGGAAACGGTTAAATCTCGCTCTTCTTTGATTAAGTTTGTGAGAAAGAGGAGGGAGCTCGGGAAATATCTATCATTCAAAAGGGATTACCTTAACTCAGTTCTCTCAGGTAGAAAACGGTCTACTATAAGGCTTGGGATAGTTACTCCTAGAAACTCTAGAGTGTATTTAGAGTGTAATGGAAAAATATACGGT
This sequence comes from Thermofilaceae archaeon, assembly GCA_027017165.1. Taxonomy (GTDB): domain Archaea; phylum Thermoproteota; class Thermoprotei; order Thermofilales; family B69-G16; genus B69-G16. Next base: position 22,645 of record JALURF010000105.1, on the reverse strand, counting down.
GAACTCTATATAGAATCGACAGAGTACGTTAAATTCTCTGAACTTACAGAAAAAGATGCCGTTCGTGACGGCTTTAACAGCTTAGAAGAGCTTAAAGATGCTCTTAAAAACATCTACACAAATTTGAGCGGAGAAGATTGGGTTACTATAATACACTTTCGTTTAATTGAGAAATATGTAAAGCCGGTTGAGAGAAGTGAAATTGAGAAGGGGGTTGAAGGAGTATCTTATACCGAGGTCGCTAGGCTTGGTCTTGCCTATTCGACATATTCATCATCCACCGAGCGCAGAGTGTTAACAGCCGTAGCCTACGCTGGGGATATAGATACCGCCTTGGAAAAGCTGAGCGAAGATATTTCGCATAGACGAGTTTTTGGAATCTTAAAGAAAACTTTTAAGAAACTCGTAAAGATGGGAGTTCTCAGATCTTCTTAGACTCTTTACTCCAATACACTTGACGGAGAGCCTCTACTAGCTTCTCGGCTAATACGTGACTATTAGACACCAGCTTATCGTAGTATTTTAGAAAATTATCTTTTATAAATTCGACAACCTCTTCCGGCTGTTTCTCACCTTTTGCTATCCTCACAAGCTCCGCCTCCATCTTCCCCCTAACTTCAGGCTCGACAATCTCGGGGACTATAGAGTGAAGGGTCGTCGCTAGCGCTAATCCTAGATTTGTCGGAATACATCTCTTGTTCTTTATAGTGAAATATTTCCTTTGAATATTGGTGTGTATGTGGTCTTGCATTGTAGCATCTGTTCCGATTCCATACTTCTTCATTAGTTTAAGCACCTCGGCTTCGGATAAGAAAGGAGGTGGCTTTGTTTCACGTTCTACCAGTCTAATAGATTTTATCTCTACTAGATCTCCTTCTAGAACGTAGGGCAATATGCGCTCTCCAGGCTTTCCGAAGGGATATATTTTATAGAAACCCTCTCTTACTATCTTAAGACCATCAATTTTAAACTCGTAACCGCCAATATCGACTACTATCCTCTGGTTTTCAATCACTGATTCCCGACTTAAAGTAGCTAGGAAATGCCTAACTATTAAATCATAGAGTTTCCAAGCCTTAATTCCGAATTTCTTCACGATAAAATTACGAGACGCTGGTTTGACCGGGTGAATTGGTGGATGGGCTTTGTCATCTTCATTTCCTTGTCGAGGCGAAATGGGCATTCGAGGTATCAGGTGTATCCTCACATAAGATCCGTATTCTGAGTGTTGGCCGAAGCCTTTAGCTATTTTATTAACGTCTATCGTTGGAGGATATATCGTGGTTTCGGTCCTCGGATACGAAATCAACCCGTTTTGATAAAGATCCTCCGCTATATCGAGAGCCTCTTTAGATCTAATATTTAGAAACCTGCTCGCTCTGCGCTCGAGCTCAATCGTGTTAAGAGGTTCCGGCGGCAGAACCTCTCTATGCCTGTACTCGGCGAGCTTTATCACTCCGACTTTCTCATCTCTTATTGCCTTTAGTATTTTTAAAGCTTCCTCTTTCTTCTCTAAGGGACCTTTAGCATACGCCAATTTCAGCTTTTTACCTTCAATTAAAGCCGTGGCTTCTAAGGTGTAAAGCTTTTTCTTCTTAAATTTCTCCCTTTCTAAAGCTCTCTTAACCACGAGATACAATACCGGTGTTTGGCAGGGACCATAGCTTATGAACTTCCCCCGAGGGAAAATTTTTGGTGCTTTCTTTTCCACTAGCAAGGTTAGAGCTCTTGTAAAAGCCGCGCCTATAGTTAAATCTACCTGCATTCTCGCAAAAGCCTTATTCGCCATTTTAGGATCGGGTTCTCTGAACTTCTCTACAGCTCTCAATATGTCTTGCTTTGTTACAGCGTTAAACCACGCTCGTTTAAATCGAATTCCCGGGTTTACGCCGCGCAATATCTTAATCACTTCAAAAGCTATGCTCTCGCCCTCTACGTCTGCATCTAGAGCTAGAATAACTTCTTTAGCTTGTTTCCCGAGTATCTGAAGTGCTTTGACGTATTTCCAGCTGCTTTTTCGTATTTTTTGTTTAGGTTTTATGAAGAAAAGTTGCCTAGGGTCTACGCTACGCCAACTATTGAACTCTTCTGGAAAATCGTAATCCATTAAATGTCCACTAACACCTATTGACGCCCATACTTCTCCGTTTCTTTCGAAAAACCTAACCGGAACTCCGCCAATCTTTTCTACTCGAATCCTTCCGTTACTTAGAAATTCTGCAAACGCTTTGGCGACTCCGGGTTTCTCTGCTACCACTAGTACGTCAATCTTCATGATCCTGTGTAGAATAACCTATTCTAGTTGATAAATACTCCTCACAAAAAAGACCGCTACTTTCTCCTCTTTTTCGACTCCTTCCTAACTTGCGCTTGTTTAGCACGTACGCCTACATTGAGTATCTTTTTCATCACGCTATCTATCAGCCTTACATGTGCACCTCTTAATCCTAGAAAAGCGCCAAAATTAGCTGGATCCACGACAACCTCTAAGTCTGGTCCCGCGAAATCCACATCAATTATATGTTTCCCTATCCATCCAACCGGATGTAGAGCTGTAATTATAGGCTTTAAATCCAGTGTTAACTCTACTGCTCTTAAACTTAATCCCGTATCTTTTTCTATCGATTTTATTCTTTCTCCACCCTTGCCCACCAGCCTTCCCAAGTAATCCTCCTTAGAGATTATCAAAGCATCCGGCACATTCTCTAATTTAAATTTCTCTTTTTCATCTTTTACAAAAGCGACTGTCACTATGTCGGCGTCGGGGGCATACATGTAGGATGTATCCAGTATCCTCTGCTCCTCCTCGGTCAGCGGCCTTCTCCTCATCCTAAGCTCTAACGCTAGTTTTACACCTTTCTTAGCGCCCGGCCTCACTATATCTTTCAAGCCAAAATCTATGACTACGGCTTTCTCCTCCCCCATCAAGAGCTCTCTCGCGAGCGTCGCGCCGTCCTTTAAACCGGTTACATCGATTTTCTGTAGTATAGGATCTCCTGCTATAATGAGTTTGGAGTGTTGACCCAGACGTATCAATACCTCGGTCAACGTCTCGATTGAGATTAACTGAGCATCGTCGAGAAGTACTATTGAATTATCGAAAGTTCTCCCTCGCAGAAAATGGGGATCGGCTACGATTATCCTTCCTTCTTCAATCAGTTTATTAAGTTCGTTTCGCGATAAAACATTCGAAGTTATATCATAGAGGTAGTCTAGAGCGACTTTGTTGTATGTTTCTCCGAGCTCGGCTATCGTATACTCCTTACCAGTTTTAATATCTATTATCGGTTTTGAAACTATGAATTTTTCATATTTATCTACAAGCACCATGTCTATGCTGAAAATACTGGCTATGAAGCTCTTGCCCGTTCCTGTGGGCCCAAACGCGCCTATCAAGTCTATTCTCTCGTTCGCTAAGGCATTTATGAAAAGTTTCTGTTTCTCCGTCATAGGTTTTATCTTCTCTAAAATAACCATAGTACTCACCGTCCACTATCGGTTTCCAGAGCCTACTAACCACCTCTTAGATAAAAAAATTACCTATGCCGAGTGGAGAGAATGATATATATCAGTCGAAAACCATAAGAGCGGTGAAGAATATGAATAAGCTGCTCTTGAACATCGAAATTGAAGGACTTAAGGATAAAGTGTTCGTAGCCGGATTTCACGGTATAGGTAGTGTAGGATGGATAACGGTAAATTTTCTAGTTGAAAAACTAAAAGCTAAACGGATCGGCATCATAATAACGGAAAAGATGCCTTCTTTTGTATCGAGAAAAGGAGGGTATATACTGACTCCCTATGAGTTTTATCTTTCCGATAATTTCATATTTCTAAAATGCAATATGCCAATAGTCCCGGAAACTTCCGAAAATGTGCTGACGAAGGTAATCGACTTTATCGAAAAAGGCGTTATAAAGGAGGCTTTCCTAGTGGGCGGGCTCGACTCCCGATTGAAAAAGGAAGGAGATAACAGAGTACGCTTCGTCCATACCGAGAACTTGACTGAAGATCTCAAGAAGAAGCTGTCTAAAAGAGAGAACATGGTGTATCTAGATGAAGGACTCTACATAGTGGGACCGCTAGCCACGTTACTAACCTATTTTGAAGCCTACCGCGTACCGGCCGTAACCGTACTACCATATGCTAGAGTAGATCGCCCTGATCCTGAAGCCGCGCTGGAAGCAGCAAAAGTTTTCGCTTATATCTACGGCTTAGAGTTAGACTACTCTGACCTTATAGAGCAAGCGGCTGAGATAGAGAAATATCTGAGCGAGGTTCAGAAGAAGTTAGAGGAAATGAAAGAAAGAGAAAGCAGGTTAATCTACATTTAGCTCGGATATTTTCTTAAGAAATTCTATTCCTTGTTCCTTACTCTTGATATTTGAGATCGAATAGCTTAAAACTTCTAAAGATTTTACCTCAGATTTCAGTTCGCTAATTTCATCATTTGAGAATTTGATAAGTTCTTGATCGATCACGAGGAGTATACCGCTATAATAATTTGAATATGTTTTCAGGTAACGTTTAATATTCTCAAACGCTATTTTTTCCGGGTCGTTTGCGAGTAATTTACTTGCATTATACTGGGAAAGCGGATAAACTTCTGACAGCTCTATCGGAACTATTCCGAAAATAGGAGAGTAGATAACTAGATGATAAGGATGATTCATCTCCTTTATAGCTTCATGAATACGCGCTATTGGCCCGAAACGCGTATAGGGCTTCTCTCTGGTCTCAGGTAGTAGCAATAGCGCTTTGTTTCCAGGAGGAATGTATCGTTCGTATAGACGTTTTAAATGCCTATATATTTCTGGACGCCACAAGGACGTGATTGATGCAAAATTTAGCCCGCGAACAGGTTGTTTAGTTATCGGATGATGTCTCTCCAAATAATCTAGGTATTTTTTCAATCGAAGAAGAGCGTCCATTAGCGCAGGTTGTCGCGACGCCTTTTCCTCGAGCAACTCCCAGAGCCAGCCCTCATGAATAGCCTGTTTAATGGTTTTTATCTCTCTTGACAAGACGTAGAGATTGTGTAGTGCTATTTTACGTTCAAGCTCTTCTCTTGGAATATCTCTCAAATCTTCAACGGTATATTTAGAGCACACGGGGCACTCGCAGGGGAGCTCTCTCAGTCTTTCAAAGCGGAGAACGCCGTGGCTCGTCATGTATCTTAAATCTTTAGCGTAGAGCGCGTAAGAGGCAGAATCGAAAAGATCAACTCCCAGAGCTACAGCTAGAGGTAGCATTACAGGGTTCCCACCCCCGAAAAGATGTAACGGCTTATTCGGCGGTAAGTATTGCTTAGCCGCGACCACAGCGTCCACCATACTCGTGAAAGTGTACTGTTCCATTAGCTGTGTAAAACCCCCGACTGCATAGACGTCGAAATTTAATGTTGAAAGTTTTCTCGCAGAATACTCGACCAAGTCGATATAAATTCCTCCTTGAACGGGTCCTACCAAAAGCATTTCGCTGGGTTTTTCGCTAACCGCTTTTTCAGCGCGCTTCAGCGTTTCTTCAACTCTTCTCAAAGCCTCTTCTCTGGAAATTCCGGGAGGCGTAGGTAAGTCTAATATGACTCCTATATCTGAACCTATTGCTTTTTCAAATTCCAGAATCTCTTCAGGAGTAACCTCTATTTTCCCATATACCATAAACTGATAAGCGCCCGAGTCGGTCATCACCGGTTTTTCAACACCTAGAATTTTATGTACTCCGAGTTCTGTAGCTAAATCTCCGTAATGCCTCTTTATTATATACGCGTTCGTCATTAATAGTGGGAAACCTATCTCAATTATGGAAGATGGAGGAAGTATATTCTTCGCCGGATTAATGACTGGAGCTATAGCCGGAGTCTCTATTCTACCGTGTTTAGTCTCTAAGACTCCTATTCTTCCAGCTAAGTCCCTTTCTAAGATCTCAAACATAACCTATCTCATTCCAGTTTCTTAGCTTTCGCCTTAGCAATGAAATCATCAAATATGTCCTTAACTCTTTCAGCCACGGGACCTGATCCTTCCACTCCTCTTTCCGTTACTCTGATTCTGTCCATGACCACTATAACGCGAGATTCCGGATAGTATTTCACCATCTTTGGGAAACGCTCTTCCAGTCTTTTAGCCAATTCGCCCAGGTCTAGTGGCTCTTCTATGAGAAATATCTCCGATATGACATCTCCATACAGTATTATCCTGCGGTATTCGTTGCCAGCTGAATCTTTCGCGTCGGAGAGAACGATGCTATAGTTAGTCGACTCGTAACCTATGAGCTTACCGTTGTATTCTCTCCCGTCTTTAGTCCTTACTGCCACTAGCTTATCGACCATTGCTGAAAATTCGGCGGTGAAGCGTCTCGAGGGGATGTCTATTATGCTCAAGCTTCACACCTCTGTGCTAAATATCTAACTTGAACTTAAATTTATCGAATTCCGCGCAACTGATAAATAGAGGCGGCTCGAAGACTAACTGGGTCCAGGAGAGGAGTCGGCTATGTATCGAGTCGAGAAAATCGAGAAACATCAGTACGAGGATATACACACTTTAACTCTTTCTAAAGATGAAAGCAAAATAACCGTGGAAATTCCGTCAATTCTCCTCGAAGACCTCAACATAGACCCTTCTAAAATTTCCGATGTTGAGGTTTTGGTTAGTGGAGAAAAACCCGATCTAGAGCCGTGGGATATAGTTCTAAGAGCTACGGTATTTGATGTAAAAAAAGAGGACGATGTGGAAACTCTCTGCGCGTCAGCTGGTGGTTTACAAATAAGAATTAGAGATCCGGAGCTAAGAGAGCTCACTAATAAAGAGAAAATATACCTCGCTTTTAAGTTTAAAACACGAAAAACTTAAGTCAGTCTAACCTTCAACATACTCGGGTTTAAATGCTAACCCACCGTGAGGTACTCAAACTCAAAGAATGGGCTGAAAAAACGAATGCCAAAATAGTATTCAGATTTAAGCAGTACCCTTATCAACTTGTGATAGAGAAAATGATTAAGAGTCAAGATCGCGACGGAAGAACCGTAGATTGGACTAGAGCCTTTGGAACAAAACATCCCCATCAAGCCATAGCCAGCCTACCTATAGAAGAAATAGTCATCATATACAAAGACACTGGAGAAGAAGAGAAGATAAGTTTAAAACAATTACTAGCGAAAATATCCTAGAAATCTTGAGATGATGAATGCACGTCAGGAGGATAAATGACCGCATTGGTCTTTACTGATCACCATTAAATTAATAAAACCATCATAGTTTATCATATAACGCCGGGGTAGCTCAGCCTGGAAGATAAAAAATCCAATAGCGCCCGGCTGTTAACCGGGCGGACCGCCGGGTATATGCCCGATGGGCCCAATCGTGGGTTCGAATCCCACCCCCGGCGTACCCTGCTTATCCTCTTTATTGGAGAAGTTAAGATTAGAGTCGACAATAGCTAGGAATAGTCTACTGCTACGGAAAACGTTTTTATTTAGGATTTCAAGTGAGAGAGCCGAGAATTTAAAGCGTGATATCATGTTTCTCGTTGGTGGAGTGGGAGAAGGGGAAGATAGTGCCGGGGCTTTATCTCTAGCGTTACACATTCAAAGGAAAATGAAGAAAAAAGTAGCTATACTGGGGATTGTTAGGACTCGCGTCAAATATATCGAAAAACCAAAGCGCGTATTGCTTCTCTTGGTTGGGAGGCGTATGTAGCCTGCCTTGAAGAAAATCTCGATGAGATTTTAGAGGGGTTAAGGATTCTTGTAGAAGAGAAAGATATCAATTATATCATAAGCGTTGACTTCGGCGGGGATGTCATTATTAGAGGAGATGAACCGGATCTTGGAAGTCCCGTAAGCGATGCTATTGGTTTAGCCGTGTTGGCCGAAGTCAAGAAGGAACTCGGTTTAAACACGTTTTAGGCGTCGGTAATCTTGGCGCTGAGTTTGGAGGAGTAATACCTATTCCCCTTTTGGTGGAAAACTTGTTGGAAATAGCGGCAGCGGGTGGGTATTATGGCGCGTATAAGCCGCCGAGGAATATCTTATCCGAATATCTTACATATGCGGAATATCTCTGCACGAGAGTCCCTTCTTTTTGCTAAATGTATATCTCGATGCACTTAAAGGCAGGTTTGGAGAAAATAGGTATAGAGTTGCATACTTCAATGGCGTGTTTAGGGTCGAACCATACCACGGGTTTATATTTATAGTGGATCCTGTTAAGGCGTGCTCTATCAATACTTTCTGCATGACCGCCCGCAAGAGGAGAAATGTCAAAGCTGTAGAAAAAGCCGCGAGAAACAGGAAAGCTGGGAAAAGGAAAGGAATTATTAATTGGAGAAAGGCGCTTGAAAAACTATTGAAAAAGAAGTGGAGTCCCGAGGTGCTTACATAATCCTAATCTCTCTAAAGCCTATTTTAGGGCTCAGTGCAAATTGGCTTCATCAAATTTCAGAGAGGTCCCTTTTCGTCATTGCCTATAAGATAAAGTGCTTAGGGATTCTAAAAGCTCAGCGGCACCTGTCAATTAGCGGCCTTCTACGTATTCTCTTATTACTTTGCCGGGGGGAGCGAATATATCGCTTAATCCGGTGGGGTCATCTATTATAATGGTCAGACCGCGCCTCCCTTCTTTAATTTCTCTTATAAGCCTTTTAATTTTAACAATTTCACCTTCACCCTCTTGGCTTATTTTAAGTACTCTTATTCGTTCCAAGGCATCTTCTATCCGACTTAAGAGCCCCTCTACATTTGTTATAAAATATGGAGCATCTATTCCCGGATCTATTACAGCTCCCAATTCCGGTAACAGTACGGTGGCCGTGCTCGTTCTCAATATTTTAACATGCAAATCTTCTCGTCCGCCCATTTTAAACGCTACAATTCTCCTCTTTCTAGGATTAAGCGGTACCATTTCTGTCTTTTTAAAACCACATTTTTTACAATTTTTAGAAACTATAAGCGTTCTCCCGAGATAAGGCTGCCGATGCACAACTTCTCTAATCTCCAAACTCTTCTCCCTACAGTAAGGACATACTTCGATGTAGCTTGATTCATGTTCTATATATACTGTTTTCAACTCTACATTTTTATTCATGATATTAAAATAGTACTGAAGTTATTTTTAAGCATATAAGAGCATCCATGGTGTATGCTTTGGGAGAAGAAGGCTTGATAAAGAAGATGGCGGAACTCCTGAAAGAAGGCTCGACAATGATGGATAAGGTTTGTCCAGTCTGTAGTACACCGCTTTTCAAGCTCAGAACTGGAGAGATTATGTGCCCTAAGTGTAATAAAAGGGTATTCATAGTGAGTAGTGAGGCTGAGGAGGCCAGAGTTTTTAGCGAGGTAGCTGTAAGTAGTCTAGAGAGAACTATTGCGGCTAAGCTTCATGAGTTAGATGGCAGGCTTAGATTGTCGGATGATTTGGAGGAGCTTAGGCTAATAACAGCTATTCTAATAGGCCTCTTAGATGCATTAGAGAAGATTAGGAGATTATCGAGGTAAAATGAAGGTTGTAAAATGGAAAGATGAGAAATACGTAAGGTACGACGAGCATCATTGGAGGATATTCTATGATCTAAGGCAGAAAGCTCTGGATGTTATGTCATCATTAGTTAAATTCGGTTTTGATCCTATCGTACATGGAAGCGTAGCTAGAGGAGATATTCATGAAGATAGCGATGTTGATATAGTAATACCGTACCTGGTGAATCCTCTTCTCGTGGAACAGGCTTTAGAATGGGCGGGGTTCCGCTTTTTAAAGAAGGAAATAGCGCAAGCAACTCCTAAACACGCGATAAAAGCCAGCATATATCTGGATGAAAAAACACTAGTTACCTTCCCTCTTTCAAAACTGTCGAGACTTGAACGGGAATTCTATAGATTTGGTGGAGAAATCGGGCTAAACGGCGTCAAACGAGATATTAGGGTTCCAGGCGTAAATAAGAAACTTTTAGTTATTATTCCCGTAGAAGATGGGCATATAGAGTATTCGATCATAGGGAGAGAACTCGAAGTAGCCGGTATTCTAGGAGTCTCTCTGGACATCATAAAAGAGAGAATTTATATTCTGACGCGCCGCGATGAAAAGGGTAGAACAGGCGTATTCGTGCGCAAGGAGCTACATCCAGAGGCTAGTATAGGTGAGGCCGCTAGAGAAATAGCTCTTCGAAATCCCATGTTTAGGCGTAAACTCTCTATTTAGCCAATGGGAAGTACAGGAAGGCTGCTATGCCTCCGAGCGATTTCAACTTCATTCCATGCTCGTACTCGCTGGATATTATCACTATCTCCCCGCCGCTCTTCTCAACATCTTCTAATATCTCAGATAGCTCCTCCGTTTCTTTTAGCTCGATAAATCTCGTATCCATCACCAGGAGTTTTTGAACAGCTCCGAGTTTAGCCGCTTGCGATACTTCTTTTAATCCGATAGCTAAGCGTTTATTCTCCCTCTCCAGTAATGTAAAAATATTTTCTACGAGCTTTTTCTCGTAGTCTAGCCTGAGCTCTTTTGCCAGTTTTGATAACTCCTCTCTTCTCACTAATTCATAAATTCCGGCCGTGCCTCCTTCCTCAACATTTAGGAAGATCATCAAGTTCAGTAACCTTCTATACTTTTCTGAGAGAAAGTTCCGAAAAAGCTCTTGTAGAAAACGCGGCGCCGCCAATATAACCCTATCGTAATGCCCTCTTTTCAGAAATTTCTCGATTTCGCTCATAACAGCGGAGAAATATTCCCGGTATTCGTCCATATAAGACCGTTTTTTAGAATCGGCTTTTCGGGCGATTTGAGATGGCAGAGTTGATACGATTTCTATACCTCCTCTACTCAAAACTCCGAAGACCGCTTCTTGGTCGCCTAGACAGATTAATAGATTTCTATAAGTCCTCCTTACGGCTTCATCTATCAACTTTAGATACAGCTGGCGCAACTCCCTTTTGATGATTTTTATCTCTGTTATAGGGTGTAGAGAAATGGTGTGGTAGCGTCCTTTTATGTGAAGATATTCCGGTGCTTCGACTACCTTGCCGAGTATCCGTAATCGATCTGTAAATTTCTGAAATTCGATTTTTTCGACTTGAATCCCTATGTAGACTTTGACTCTTTCTCCTCTCTCGACTTTTCCAGCGCCTTTATCGATTTTTATTTGACGCCAAGTCCAAGAATAGACAATATCGCCTTTATCGAGTATTAGTGCTAGGTAGTAAAGGTCTTCTCTATCCTCCAGCAATAATTCTATGGTTTTTTCCTCAATGTTAAGTTCTTTAATCTTCAACTTCACCACCGTGTATTCCAATGGCATTTTCAACCGCGCATATGAGCTCGGCTGTGGCTACCCATGCGTCTAGAACATATTTACTTATCGAAACTTCTCTATCGGCGATACTCCTGACTTTTTCAGAGAAATCTCCGGCTTGAAAAGCTCCTATAACCACCATAGGCTTAGGGTATTGAGCCACTTCTCTAGCGAGCAGCGGTGGAGGGAAAAATTCGCCTTTCTCGCTCAACAGAAATATTTGTGAAGGGTTATAAGATTCGATTACTTCAGCAATGTCATGCCCTATTATAGATAGAAGAGGTTGATCGCTTTTCGGGGGAACTCTACCAGTAGTAAGAAGCTGTTCCATCAATCCGATAAACCTGTTGTAGTTCCTCGGCAATCTGACCTCGGGATTTATCCATATAACATCGTTCTGATACGTATGGACTATGGGTAGTAGCTTGCCCGCTCTGCATAGAGGCGAGCCAAGCGCCATTAACAAACAAAAGTGAATTATGTCCGGCCGCCCTCTCTTCCTAAAGTCTCTAAGTTTTTTAGCGGCTTGATAGTGTAGAGAAATATCCAGCAGTATCTTCCCTGGCTTCTTTTTCCTCCTCTCAGCGGATGCTCTAACTGCCGGATGGCGCCATATCTCTCTCGGAACTAGTTCTAGACCTGCTTCAGCAAAGAGTATATAGAGCTTTTCCATTGGCTATATTATGGCTAGCCGCTGGAAAAAGTTTTTTGTAAGAGATCTAGCCCGGCAGCGCATCGACATATTATTTCGGAAGGCTGAAGAAGCATTTCATCGAGAACCAGAGTTAGCGCAGAAATACGTGGATTTAGCTTTAAGGATTGCTAGAGCAGCCAGAGTGAGGCTGCCTAGGAAGTATAAACGGAGAATATGCAAATACTGTAAAAGCTATCTATGGCCCGGTGTGAACGCTACCGTTAGGCTGAGAACTAGGCGGCAGCCGCATGTAGTGATAAAATGTCACGTATGTGGGCGTATAACCCGTATACCCTATAAGTGAGCCACGATCTCTTCTGTTATTGCTTTAAATTCTTCAGGAGATACCTGGTAAACCCTCTTCTCCTCGTGAACCCCTATTTTTGGTAAAAGGCTTTTCGCTTCTATCTTATACCCTCTTAGTTCAATATACTCCTCCAAAACCCGGTATACCTTTTTCCTCCTGCGGGAGAAGAGGAATCTGAGCATATCGTCTAGGACGCTGGTATTTAAAGATAAATCTCTGAAAGGATACACTTTGATTAATACCGCGTCGACTTCGGGCATCGGGTAAAAAGCTCTCTTAGGCATGTAGGCTATTGCTTCCATTCTGGCTCTTAACTGGAAAGACACAGTTAGCCTTCCGTAATCCCGTGTTCCGGGCTTTGCTTTAAGCCTCTCTACGAATTCTTTCTGAAATGATAATACTGCAAAGTCATAGCTAGGCTTCTCGAGCAGTTTAAAGAGGAGGGGGGAGGATATGGAAAAGGGAGTATTCGAAAAAACTCTATCAACTTTAGGCATTTCCATTTTTAGAAAATCTCCTGAAATAATCTCGACATTACTTAATGAAGCCAGCTCCTGCTCTAAAATATGGATGAGCCGCTTATCGACTTCTACAGCTATAACTTTAGAAGCTCTCTCGGCGATAGCTCTAGTAACCGTACCTATACCGGCTCCTATTTCCAAAATAACCTCCTTACCGGAGAGTTCAAGACTCTCAACAATAGTGTCTAAAAGCTTCTTATCCACTAGGAAATGCTGCGACAGCCTCTTCCTAGGCCTAACCCCGTATCTTTTAAGGATAGCCTTAGTCTCTCTGAGCAAACTATCGACCATTTAACTCACTTATTTTTCGGGGAGACTATATAAAGGATATTTGCTCAATACCGTTGATGGAGAGCTACGAAATCGATATTCCACGAATAGTAAAGTGGGTTTTAGATGAAAAGGTTGATAAAGTCCTGGTTCAGGCACCGGACGGTATAAAACCCCATCTAAAGGAATTGCTAGATTCATTATCTAAAATCACTAGCGCTTATATTTCGGGAAGCCACACCTGGGGAGGTTGCGATATAGCGCTACAGGAAGCGGATGCTTTGGGCGTTAAACATATCATACATATAGGCCATCACGGCCCAGTAAGAGTACGCATTCCCAGAGATTTTAAAGTGTTATTCGTTCCCGCGTTTGCGAAAGTAGAGATAGTAGATGTGCTAGAAGGAGAAATCGAGAAACTCCGCGACTATACGCCGGTAGGCTTACTCGCCTCCCTTCAACACATAAATCGACTGAACGATATCAAAAAAAGCCTAGAGGAAAAGGGATATAAAGTTTTGATAGGAGCAGGGAATCTTCCATATTCCGGCCAAATAATAGGGTGCGATGTTTCAGCGGCTGCCAGCATAGCGGACAAGGTAAATTGTTTCTTGGTAGTCGCTGGCGGTTTCTTTCATGGACTCGGAGTGTACTTGAAAACGGGAATTAAGACCTTTATACTAGATCCCTACGCTGGTAGGATAATCGATATTGAGCCTATAGCTAAGAGGATTATGGCTAGGCATCTATACAATTTATCTAAGGCATTAGATGCCGAGAATTTCGGCGTAATAATCTCTATAAAGCCGGGTCAATACGCCATGGGAAAAGCTTTAGAAATTCGCCGAAAAATAGAACAACATGGTAGAAGAGCCTATTTAATAGTTTTAGATGAAATAACTCCCGAAAACTTAGAAAACCTCGCTTTCCTCGATGCATACGTTAACACGGCCTGCCCCCGTTTAAACATCGATAACGAAGATGTTTTTAAAAAACCCATAATAGGAATAGGAGAGATAGATTACGTTCTTCACGGCGAAATAGAAAAATACGACTTTCACAAGGCGCTTCAAATACTTTAAACCAACGTTATGGGTAAACTTAATAAAATAGTTAAATGAAGATATATTAGCCCCGGTAGCTCAGGCGGTAGAGCACCGCCTTGGTAAGGCGGGGGTCTTCCCTATAGAACGGGGAGCCCGAATCGCGGGTTCGAGTCCCGCCCGGGGCTTTACCTTACAAGGAAACTCAGTACGTCTTAGGACACTATAGCGTTGAGAAATTGGTCACTCTTGCCGGAATTGCGTTTTAATAGGGCTTATATCTTTCTCGATTTAGTATTTGACGTTGCGGCGTCGGTGATTCCTCTACTATATACACGTCATAGCCCGCTTTCGCCAAACGATCCGCGAAAAACATGCTGGTATACGCCTTACCTTCCATTATCTCTAATAGCGGAGCGGGGATTAACTCACGGATTTTTCCTGGGTTCTCTGTGATAATTTCCAAGTACTTTAGTAATCCCTCATCTGTTACTTGTTGGTAGTTTTTAGCGGTTACTACAGCTTTTCTATATAGCCTAAGGCTTGTCTGATAGCGATCCTTTACCACGGCGGGACAGAAATGTATATTTAGATCAAGTTCTCGCGCTGCTTGTTTGAGAGCTCTAATCGCGGTATCTCTACTTCCTTTAGCTGTTATATAGTCCTCGTTCATGCGATAGCCTCTCTGTAAGAGGGCTATTGCATTTGTCTCGCTGAATTCGAGCTCGTTTATATTTAAAAAATGAGCACCGACATCGGTCAAATACTCTGCAAATTTAATTATTTCTCTTTCAGAACCCGGTAGCGCCGGTATTTCAGCTCCTACATCCATGCCGGATTCCCTAAGCGCTAGCTCTATTTTATCCCAGTTTCGCGGCTTAGGGTGTATTCTAAGCTCATCTAATCCAATTTTATCAAGCTTTGACAAGACTGTCTTAGTTAAAGTGACTCCGGTTGTATATAGGTGAATATGCATTTCGGGGAAGTAATCTTTTAGAACTTTTATGATAAAATTAGTCCTTTCAAGCTTAGCTAAGGGATCGCCGCCAGTTATGCCTACCCCGAGAGAATCAGATTTTAAAATTTCGCTTATCAACGTTTTCTCGTCAAGCTTCAGTACTGCTTTCTCGTTGATGAATAGAACATCCCTTCTCCTATCTCTGCTTAGAGGACAGTAAAAACACCTACGAGGACATAAGCCAGTTATAAATACTACGCTTTTTCTGCCCCGTTGACATAGCTCACATCCCTTAGGCAGTTTGCCTGCCACTATACTCCCAGTGGGCAATTCCCTTATAAGTGGCATGGTTTAGGAAGGTTTAAATGGAAGAACTCGAGTATCTAGTCGGGGGATGTTTATGCCTAAGGCTAGAAAGAAGAAGGAAAGAACTCCGGCTACGATGTCAGCTGCGGGTTTAATGTCTTTTTTCGAGGAGGAAATCGAGGGAATAGGGATTAGACCGGAAATAGTCATAATTTCAGCGATAGCTTTAATGACTATAGTAATTATGGCTCATCTAGGCCTTTTCGCTTTCTAGCGGCATCCTTTATAGCTTTAACTATTTCCTTAAGGACGTTATAGACTTCACTTGTCTCTTCTATAATAGTTCCCGTAACTATGATATCCGCCCCCGCTTTTACCGCACGTTCAGCCAATTTTCCGCTTCTTATACCTCCGCCAACTACGATGGGTATTTTAACCATCCTCCTCACATAGTTAATAACTTCGGGAGGTACGGGCTTCCCCCCGGATCCGCCTTCAAGATATACGAACCTAAAGCCCATGTACTGAGCCGCAAGCGCAAAAGCAGCCGCGACCTCGGCTTGTTCAAAAGGTATAGGTCTAGTATTGCTGACGTATCCTACAGCGCCTCCGCTCCCAAGGATTAAGTAGGCGAGGGGGATGGGCTCTAAGCCATAGCGTTTAACTATCGGCGCCGCTTGCATCTGTCCCCCTATTATAAAGTAGGGGTTTACAGAGTTTAAGACTGAAAGAAACCAGACGGCATCAGCGTATCTACTAAGTTCTCCTATACTGCCTGGGAAGAGTATAACAGGCAAATCGGCTTTCTCCTTTATCTCTAAAACAGTTTTATCGACCATCTGCTCAGAAACTCCTATACTACCCCCTACCATCACCGCGAAAGTCCCCGCTTTTTCGGCTTCAACAGCTATTTCAGCCGCTCTTTCAGGCGGGGTTATATCAGGGTCTATTAAGACCATGTGAAGAGCTCCATCTTCGGCTAATCTATCTTTGATCATCTTCTCTACTTTTCCTTTGTAATTTTTTCTCATACAGGTATCCCCATTTCCTCTACAAATGCATCTACGAATTTCCCATAGTAGTCTACCGGCTGATATATCTCTTGATATTCGAAAGTATATCTTAGTTTGCAAGCTCCACAGGCTACAGCGACCACGCCGTTTTTCTTATCTATACTCACTGAAACCGCCGTTACCCCGCAACGCGGGCACTGGAAGACGGATGGTATTTTCTTTTTAGGCCTTAACCTGATTTTTCTCCTACTTTTTCTACGCCCCATTTTCTTAAATACCTCCCTTAGGTATATCTGTTAAATCGCCCATTGATTATATAATTATTATCCTTCTCCAGCCTCTGTCGAAATCGAAAAAGCCATGCCCACCCGGCTACCCTCCTCTCTAACGTATACAAAACATTCAAAATTGAGGTTTTTACCGAGAAATTCCTTCTTCATATAAGCCACTATTTTATCCAGCACTCCGGCTTTCAGGTAATCTAGCGCTTCTCCCTCGCTCATAGCCAATAAGTTCTTGATAATATCTGGGCTGCTACTATAGATTCTAGCTTGTCCAGTTCCATCATCTATTAATAGAGAACAAAACGACGCTATTTTCTCGCCGCTTTCAGTTTCTATTAGCCTGAATTTGAAGTCTAGGGAAATAACTGCTCCCTTTAATGTGCAAAATCCTTTGCTTTCTATTATAAACTTCTCAGGCGGTTTTTCGCTGGAAAAAAGCTCACTCGGACCTATGACCCTTATACGACCGCAACGACCCATTTTTACTATCCTACCCCGGCTACCCTCGACTATGTCAACTCCCTCAAGAAGGATATCAAACCCTGGATCGAAGTCAAGAATGGGGAGGAGTACGTCGTCGCTAGTTAAAAGTACTTGAATGAAATTTCTTTTATCTCCTAGAAGTATCTTAGGGAATTTTGTAGGGTTTAGAGCTAGATACCATCCCTTGAGAATTAAATCTCGAGCTTCCTTGATATCGATCTGCGAAGGAGTGTAAACCTTATAGTCTATAGACGGGATGTTTGCCCGATATGGAGTAAAAGTTACTTTATTCCAGTTGGTATAGTATTCTATGAAATCTCCGGACTCGTATTTTCTCCTTAAGCCGCAAACGTAGTAGCATTCCTCCTTTAAACCGTCTCCCAGCCCGCCCCAAATCAATATCCGAACCCTACGTCCTTTAAAATCAATTCCCCGAACACATGTGAATTCGTGGAGCTGAAGCACGTTTTTAACTTGTAGTAACGTGCACTCCTGTTCATAATTCTCTAAGAAATACTCTAATGGTGGAACTTCGCCCTCCGCTAGCGATATCTTTCCGCCGCTCCCCAGGTATAACTCTACTCTACCCCGGTACTCCCGGGTGTACCCTCTGGATACTCGTATTACATCTCCTATCCTAACGTTTCTAATCTGCTCTATTTGATCGTCCCAGAGTACGAGATTTACAACACCGGTAGCATCGCCTATTCCTATACGGAGACATTTACGCGTTTTCCCATTTCTAGAGAAAGTAATTTCTCTATCTATCTTGACGACTCTGGCGACTAGATTGACGTTTCGCAATCCGGCTATTAAATCACGAATTCTAAGTTTAGATACCTTTAAGCTTTCCCCTTCTTTGGGAATGGAAACGCCGAGCTCTTTCGCCACCATGAGCGCTATCACGTACTCATCCACAAGCTCTCCTAGTTCCTCCGCCTTTCTCTTTATCATTTCCCTGATATCGCTTATCTTAAGCGAGGGCTTCTCAGCCAGGATAACTGCGATTATTTCGTCGACGCTTTTCATAGATCACACTAACCTGATACTTAATCTACCACACTATTTAAGTAGTTAACATTTTTGAAAATATCTTTCTTAAGAAAGCCGGCTTATCCCTATCCTTTAACCTCCTCTCCACGTATACGCCTTTCTCCTCCGCGATATCCCTAGCCCTAATATGATAACAATACTTAGAGATTCTTCGAAGTATCACGTTCATAGTAAATCCCTTACAGGAACAGTAGAGCCCCGGAATCACGATATAGAGATTTTTAAATTTACGGCCATATACTAGCCATAAAACCTCGCCGCTAGGCTCGAAAACCACCTTAATAACCCGCCCTTCAACTACAGCCTTTAAAGCTTCTTTCTCCATTTTATCCACAGAAATCACTCTAGAACTGGAAAATTAGCTCTGAGCCGTTCTCCGGGAAGTAAACAGGTAACCCCAGCTCTTCCCTACAGTACTTAATGAAATCCTCTCCCTCCTCCCCGCTGTGAACCACGACGACGTGAGAGTGCCCGGGCAGTTTTCTTGCTACTTCACGCAAGCCTCTTTTGCTCACGTGAGAGGAAAAATCAAACCATTCAATCCTAGCTTTAACCTTATTCAATCCCTTTTTAGTAGCGAAAACGCCTTCCTCGATTACTCTACGACCCGGGGTATCCTCTATCAAATAGCTTACAAAGAAAACGCCGTGTTTAGGCTCATTTAAAATCTTCTCCATATAGAAAACCGACGCCCCTCCCTTAAGCATACCCGCTGGCGAGATAATTACGCTCGGCTTCTTCAAAGCTCTTTTACGCATACGCCACCCGGTAACTATCTTAGCTTTACCGTACGCTTTTTCATAGAGCCCCGGATCTCTCAACAAATCCTTGTAGTATAGCAATAGATCGGCTACAACCCTAGCCATGCCATCTAAGTAAACCGGGTATTCTATATCATACTTAGCTAATACGCACATAATTTCTTGAGCACGTCCTACGGAAAATGCTGGTATTAGAACGCTACCCCCGCCCTCTAATACTTCATATACCTTCTCTATAAACACCTCCTCTACCTTCTCCCTCGGAGGATGGTCAAATGCCGCATAAGTCGCCTCTGTAATTAAAATATCGACCTCCCCAACTATATCTTTGTCAAAACCGGACAATAGACAGGTTTCCGTAGTGTTATAGTCGCCCGTATAGAGCACCGTTAAACCATCTAGCTTTATTTTAAACATACAGCTGCCGGGTATATGACCGGATTCAATAATCTCCACTTCGCCATCTCCGATAGTTATCTTCTCGCCATACTTCACGAATTTTGAATAATGGGACATGTTCTTAAGCTCGATATCCTCGTAGGGTACGTAGAATTTGGAGATTTTCAGAAAATCCATAATCAATATCTGGGATAGCTCCAGGGTGAGCGCTGTCGTGTACAGCGGTTTCGTCTCGCTTATATACAGCAATGGCACGGCGCCCGAATGGTCTAGATGTGCGTGAGTCAATAGAATCCCGTCGAGCTCTCTCGGAGCCACGTGGAGGGGAAAACTGGGTTCTTCACTTCCCAACGCGACGCCGTAGTCTAACAGCAATCTAGTATCTCCATACTCTAGCAGTATTCCCGACCTTCCAACTTCTCTTCCAGATCCCAGTATTTTAAGCTTGACTTCTTTTTTCTTCCTCATACTACGCCGCTCTCCCAGCAAGTATTTAATGAAGATTTGACAGATACTTTACATCCCAGCCCATTAATCTCTTCGGCTTAGATAAATGCCTATAGGCTATAGGCGATGGCAGGTAGACCCCTGGTTCTAGGATTCTGTCCTCCACTACGACTTCCTTCCTTACGTTTTTAGATTTAAAACCACATTTCGGGCATTTATAACCTTTATTCCTGCCAGCCGATTTCATCCTATGCTTACAGCGCGGGCAACGCGGATTATACACCTTCCTTATCTTCACGGTCTCCACAACTCTAAGTACTTCAACGTTTAACGTTAAGCCGTGTCTACTGCTCGCAGGTCTTATACCCCCTCCTACTGCGACCCTATCTCCCTGTTTTAAAAACCTCGCCACTCTATTTAAGAAGCCCGTCTCTTTGTAGAATACGCAGTCTATCTCCCCGCTATCATCTCTAACTTTAATCTTCACGTGCCCCCCTTTTAGAATAGAGGGATTTGACGATACCACGCCAGAGATGGTACAAGAGTCATAGGGCTTAACAGCCGCTATTTTCAAAGATCGTTTCAAATGAACTCCTGTCCCCTGATTTGTCTTATAGATTATCCATTTCTTCACATCTCCACACTTTGCCGTTAAGAAAATTCTTACTTCGTCTAAAATTAACGGGTTAACGCTCCTAATGCCCACTAGAACGGGGTCTGGGCCGTGAGGCACGGCGAGCAATCTCTTACTAGAAAAATCAAAATTAGCGAAGACATAGTCCCTATACTTCCTATCAATCTCTAGTATCCACTTCGGGTCGATAGCTCTTCTCCCCCGCTTAGATGGACTCCTATATAACAATAATTCGAAGGTGTACTCCCTTAAAGGGATAGCTCCTATAGCCGCCAACGCTCCTATAAGCCCGCGTCCCCCCTTTCCCAAAGCGTAGTACTCTACTCCCAACTCGTTCGCCAATCTCTCGGCGTAGCTCAGAGTAACCATACTCGTTAAAGCTTTTTCATAAAACCTCCTCAACTTACTACTCGTTCCTTTATAAAAGACTATGACAGGCTCCGGTTTACGCCTACTCCTTATAAGCGCCCTCTCGATAATGCTCACAAGGGTTTCTTTGAGGTAATCATAATGGTACTCCGGGACTTCGAGATAGAAGGCTACAGCTCCATTCCCCCTAGTCTTAAAAGGTATGTTTGGGTTAAGCCTTATCAAAAATGGATAATCTAGGAAAGATAAACCCTCAACCTCTCTAAGCGCTTCGGCTATAAGCGCCCCCGCGTAAGTTGTACACATCCCGCGGGGCGAGTCTACATCATCTATACCTATCAGTAGCCGCATCTATTTAGAAAATCCCTCCACCACGATCATCGTCAACGTAGACCTGACTTTTCCAAACCTCCTAATACGCGAAGTTATAATATCTCGTAGCTGATCTATCTCTTCAACCGATATCTTCACTATAATATCGTATACCCCGTAGACTATGTAGGCTTCCATAACCTCCGGTATCGTCTTAAGGTGTTCTAGAACTTCTTTCTCAGCCCCTATCTCCGTGCTTATCAGAACATACGCCAGTTTCAAACGATCACCAACATTAAATAATCGTTGCCACAAAAATAAATCTTAGCACTTAAAGGGGTCAGCCGGCGGTAACCCACCTTCTGTTCTAGGCGGGATCAATCTAAGAGCCCACCCGGGTCTCCCCATGGAACTCATCGACCCTGTTTGGCTCTAACCCGCGGGACGGCCGTTCCATCCACTCCTATACCCTCGTCGACGGGTTAGCTCCCGCCCCGTTGCCGGAGCGGTTCAACCGCCTCCTCCTCACCGAGTATAGGGGGTCTCGTTTCTGGTCCGTTGCCTGGGGTTTCCCCCAGCGCCTCGCGGCGCCGCGGGTCCATGGAGGTGGTGGAGTTTCCTCAGGCTACCCGTCGCCGAGGTAGCCCGACGCCCGCCCGCCGGCTAACCCCAATCTAACTAATGCTGATAAAGTTCTTAAATCTATCCTATTAGAGGCTAGAAGTAGAGTGCGGGGGCCGGGATTCGAACCCGGGCAGGCCTTCGCCAACGGATCTCAAATCTCGGCCCTAAATGCTCGAGATCTTAAGTCCGCCCCCTTTGACCTGGCTCGGGCACCCCCGCTCCTAGATAACTATAAAACCCTGTTTATTTAAGTTTTTATCGACAACACAAGCTCCCTACCTTTCTAACGCTCTTAAACCCAAGCTAACTCTTCATTTTCTTAGCAAATACTTTATCGAAATTTTCAAGGGTTAGCTTTATTTTAGCTCTCCTCCTAACCTTTAAAACTTCTATAGGACCTGCGGTTTCGATGTAGCGTTTAATCCAGTCGAGCATGTAGTTTTCGTCTAGGTAATAGCGTTTTCCGGTTTCAGGTGCGGATGTTTTTTCTTTCTTTTTTACGAGGTATATAAAGGCTCTGTATTTGTAGAATATTGCGTGTTCTTCATCATTTTTTATGCCGAATGCTGCGTTTGTTATATAGCCGAATGGCGAACTTGCTATATATTTTGGAGGATTAAGTATTTTTGCTACATCTCCACATGTTTCAACTTTAACAGCGTCGTTTAGCATAGAGATTAAGACATCGAGAGGATAATCATCGTAGAACCACCTATACTCTACTTCTTTACTACATTCTCTTTTAAGTTCTTCTATTAGTGAACCCTCCTCCGGTAGTTCTATTCTTACTCCTCGAGTTATAAAGAATATTTTGACTCTTCCCTTTTTAAATTCAACCGCTACTGTTTTAGTAAAAGTTTTTTTAAGAAAAAAGAAAA
>JALURF010000104.1 GCA_027017165.1 Thermofilaceae archaeon | reverse complement strand
AAAATATATTAATGCATTCACCCCTATCCTTTTAGAGAATTATGAATCTTCACGTAACGAGCTATCCTTTAATAGCCTCTCTTCTAATCTTAGCTTTATACGGTATTTTATACCCTAGGTTGAGAAAACTCAATCTCGATTTACTAGCTTTTCTATTGATAATCGCCTCGTACTCTATGTATCTCAGAGCTTTCCTCGTAGATGACTTTACGCTTAGGGAAGTTTTCAGATATTCGAATAGTGGGATGCCGTTATGGCTTAAACTCGCCGCCAGTTGGGCTAGTATAGGCGGCTCTTTCTTACTATGGACATTTTACACGGTTTTAATTGCTATCGCTTACAGGATTTATTATTGGAAAAAGAAATCTTTCAATATTAGAGTAATGCGGCTATACTATATTTTAATTATCGCGCTAGGATTCCTATCCCTAACTACGGGAGCATTCGATTCTCTACAAACACCCTATAAGCTTACAACCGGCCTAGGCTTAAATCCAATTCTAAGATCATTTTGGATGCTCTTCCACCCCGTGTTTACCTTCGCGGGGTACGCATTCTCCCTAGCATTTGCGATAGAAGTTCTAATCTCTAACCATAAAAAGATCGAGAAGATACTCGCCCTACTAGCATGGTTAAATTTAAGCATTGGAATAATCTCTGGAGCAGCATGGGCTTACAGCGTTCTAGGCTGGGGCGGGTATTGGGCTTGGGATCCCGTAGAAACAGCAGAGCTAGTGCCCTGGCTAACTCTCACCGCTTACTTCCACTCTCTCCAACTCGCTAGCCGAGGAGGAGAAAAACTAGCAGCAGGACTAACGGGATTTTTCATCTTTTATGCGTCTTTTATGACTAAAGCAGGAGCTCAGTTCACAGCATCAGTTCACACATTTCAAGAAGTCTCCTCCTCTTCGTTACTAATAGCCGTGCACTTTGTCTTAGGTTTAATATTCCTAGTGTTATATTTTAGAAACCCCGGCGAACTCAAGTTCTCCTTCAAGCACGGTTTAACTCAATCATCTTTTTCGCTAGCTTATATTTCACTGATTCTACTCTCTCTTACGTGCTTCACGGGCATATTTGTACCCGTAGCATACGCAGTCATAACCGGTAATCTAATAAGTATTGGCCCGGAATACTACAATACCTCCTGCGCACCTTTTGTATACCTCTTTCTACTAGCTCTAACGGGTTGTTCACTACGCAAATTAATCAATTTCAAACAGTTCAGCTACATAGTAGCCGCTGTTATAACATGTAGCTCTATACTAGTCCTAGCTGGCGTACCCACTGGGAATTGGATAGCCGACATGCTTATACCAGCATCATTCACGGGCCTAATGGCGACGCTGTTAAGCTTATTACTAGATTTAAAATCTCAAAGTGCCCGGCTCATAGGAATATCCTTAATGCATTTCGCGATTCCACTAATCCTCTTGGGAGTAGCTTTAAACGCAGCTCTAACTAGCGGTCTTATCCTACAGGCTCGCCTTAACGAATACGTGGAAACTCCCTACGGGTTTTCTATTAAATTCGAAAATTTCTCGGTGAGAGCCTCTGATCAAATAATCCTCTATAGAGGTCATCTAGTGCCCGAAGGTGCGTTTGGAGATTTCAATTTTAAAATAAAGTTTAGCGATAATGAAGTAGACTTGCTGATCCCAGCACGGGCATTTTTCGTATACGGCTGCGGCGGCGAGCCCGGAATAATCTCTAAAGGTATTAACGACATCTATATCTCTATAGTTCACGCCGATCTTCATAACAGGCTAAAATCTATAATAATCAATAATGCTTTCTTCGGCGGCGATTACAAAGTAGAATCCGTCTACATCGAAGTCAAATATAATCCCTATATCGGCCTAGTTTGGGCTGGATGCGCAATCCTCGTTCTAGGAGAAGTAATCGCAACTATAGCCTATATTCTAAAAATAAGCAGCCCTTCGCAGAAGAAGGTGGAAACATGAAGAAGTCGTTTATATCACTCGTGGGAATACTGGCTATAAATATAGTGATACACTTTTACGATCTCTTCTATCTACCACCGGAGAAAACCCTAGGACATTTATATAAAATCATTTATGTTCACGTCCCTCCCGCATGGATATCGTATCTAGCATTTACAATAAGCCTCATTTCGAGCATCCTATATATTTTCAAGCATAAAGCCGTATACGATAGAATTTCCTACGCGAGCGTCATATTAGGCGTGGTCGACATCGGTCTATCTATCTTACTGGGTTCAATATTTTCGAAAAAAGCTTGGGGTGTTTATTGGGAGTGGAGAGAACCCAGGATAACTTCCACCTTTATACTTTTCATGGTATACCTAGGCTATATAGCGCTAAGACAATCGATAACCGATATTGAACGATCCAAAAAGATCTCCGCAGTATACTCTATAATGGCTTTTGTAACAATTCCAATAAGCTATATTTCAGTGAGAATTTTCGGTTCTCTCCATCCTCTCCCACTTTTAAGTCCCGAGATGAAGCTCGCTCTTTACCTTACTTTTCTCACAAATCTACTCTTATACCTTTGGTGTTTGAAGAACTTGTACTCTTATCTTTCATATAAGGAGAAGTTACTGGAGGTTGGTGAGTAGTTATGGATTTTGAAGTTTACCTATCGTATATCATCTATTGGGTGGTCATAATCTTAGTAGTGATAATTATCTTGAATAAGATTAAAGAGGTAAAGAAGCATGAGAAGTGAAATAAAACTTCTCACAATAGGCTTTATCGGCGCCGTTCTTCTAGGTTTTGTCGCGATAAATCTGTTAGGCTCTCAGCAATACATGAAAGTATCCTCTCTTAAAAAACTACATATGACGAATGTAGAAGTCGCCATAATAGGAAGAATTGTAAACGGATCGATTACATTCGAAGATAACACAATATCCTTTATCATATTTGATGATGAATCGCCTAATAAAGAGAGTATTAAAGTAGTCTATATAGGAGGCGAGAATATAGCCGTACACGATGGAATAATAGTAGTGGTCAAAGGAATCTATAATGGGGAATTTATACTAGCTAGAGAAGTGCTCACCAAATGTCCTTCAACCTATAAGCCGAGCGAAGCCGGGTAACGTGAGGTCAATGCACTACTCGATTAAAGTTTATAACTTGTATAAACGGCTCGGCTTCACGTGGGTTTTACGCGGTATTTCAATAAATATACCAGCTAAAACTCTTTCCTTAATTACAGGTCCAAACGGCTCTGGTAAATCAACTTTACTCAAGATTCTAGGAGGGATATGGAGACCAACTAAAGGCAAAGTATCTGTACTAAACTTAGACCCGATGTCCAGTCATGCTAAGAAGTTTATCGGAATAGTATTTCATGAAAATGTACTCTACGAAGAGCTGACTGTCAGGGAGAATTTAAACTTTTACGCATACTTCTACGACGTCGACTGGGAGACTAGTGAGATAGTTGAAATACTAGAATTAAAGAAGGTGCTCGATAAAAAAATCCGCGAACTATCTTTCGGATGGAGGAAAAGAGCCAACGTAGCGAAAGCCGTAATTCATAATCCTAAAGTACTGCTACTCGACGAACCACTAGCTGGGCTCGACGAATCCGGAGGAAAATCCATTATAACATTGATAGATTACACGATCTCGAGA
>JALURF010000103.1 GCA_027017165.1 Thermofilaceae archaeon | reverse complement strand
GTATGGATTGTACACTAAATCCCATAGCCCGCTTAGACTTTGAAAGAGCTTCTCCTATAAGAGAGAATATGGCTGGTGAAGACATGCTCTCCCATACGAGCACGAAGAAAGTTCCCAAAATTATGAACTCCCAGCTCGGAGAGAAATAATAAATCGTATAGCCTATAATCGAGATTAATGAGAAGAGTATAAGAGCGTTTTTAGACCCTATCCTATCGGCGAGAGCTCCTCCGGGATATTGGTAGATAGCCCCTACTAGCTGCTCTATAAAACCGTAGAGTCCTATGATAAGAGCGCTGGCTCCTAGATACTCCAAGTATTTGGGAATATATCTTATCCAAACCTGATTTCCCATCGTCAACACGAGAACTGCTACGACCATGACGCGTATATCTCTTTTAAGTCCAAACCAGTCAAGAAAACGGGTTAGCGAGTTTAAATCGCTTTCCTCACCTTCCGTAGCCATACTATCGTTTAATGATAAAAACGGCGGTGTAAAATCTTATCGGCTAAGAGATAAAAAGATATACTCGTAGTTCTTAGAGATTACGGTGTCTCTATTGCCGACAAGCTTAGACCTTTACGCTGTCCCTCTCTTCTTCATACTAGGCCTAGTCGCCGGCACTTTCGGAGGGCTTTTGGGAATTGGCGGCGGTTTCCTCATAACGCCCTCTCTAGTCCTTTTCTTTAACATACCAATTCACAATGCTGTAGCAATAAGCTTGGTATGCGTCACTATGACCTCGCTGTCCGCTACTCTAGTCTACGCCTCTAGAAAACAGACGGATTTCCGCTACGGCATACTCTTAGAGACTATCACTGTTCTCGGCTCTATGCTAGGGGCGAGAATAGCTATAGGCTTAAAACCGGAGATTATAGAATTTATATTCGGGGCAGTTTTGTCCTATGCTTCTATAAGGATGATACGGGACGGCAGGAGAAAAGCAGAGACTAAGGTTAAAAAAGTGTCTAAAGTGAGGTTTTACCTGGGAATGCTGGCGTCTTTCTTAGCTGGCATGCTTTCAAGCCTAGTAGGTATAGGCGGAGGCACTGTAAAAGTACCGATAATGTACCTCATTCTAGGCCTCCCGGTTAAAACCTCCATAGCTACTAGCGCCTTTATGATAGGAATAACATCCTCTACGGGCGCGCTAGTCTACCTCTTCAAGGGATTGACAGAACCCACGATAGCGGCTATTATAGTAGTGGGGGTTTTCTTGGGGGCGCAACTCGGCAGCCGCCTAGCGTTAAGGATTAAAGGCGTAATGTTGAGGAAGATGTTCGGAATTCTACTGCTTTTACTATCTATAAGAATGATCTTAAAAAGTATGGGGCTATAAGGTAAAAAAGAGGAGGTTTTTATACTATACTTATTCCGAGCTCGTCTAATATGGATTTGATTTTCTCCTCGTTTTCGAGAGGCTCTACCGTTAGCGGCGGCCTTACGTAAGGCTTTACGGGAGCGCCTAATACTTTAAGTGAGGTTTTCACAGAAGTGGGGAACGAAGTAGCTATATCGTAGATCTCAACTAGCTTTAACAATTTTTTATTCTCTTCGTAAGCTTTCACTATATCGCCGTGAATCCAGGCGTCATAAACCGCTCTGTGGATTTGCGGCGCTACGTTAGCCAGCGCCATTATCCCCCCATCGCCACCTATCATCAAAACCGGGAGTAGCAAGTAGTCCACGCCGGTTAACACCGTGAAGTCTTTTCTAACGGCTTTTACCTTTGCTATGAGTTTTCTAAAATAGCCGAGGTTATCGTAGGTTACCTTAGCCCCCGCGATATTGCTATACTTCTCCGCTAGCTCAGCGTATAGCTCAACCGGGATATTTATACCGGTCGTCGAGGGTATATTGTAGATTATTATCGGAAGGTCGACTTTTTCAGCTACCTTTGAAAAGTGCAACTTCAGTCTTTCCCCAGTCACTTTGAAGAAATACGGAGGAGTAACCACAACGCCGTCAACGCCCATATCTTGAAACTCCCTGCCCAGCTCTATGGAGTGCTCGGTACAGTTGCTACTAATCCCCGGTATAACCCATACTCTGCCGCCGACTTCCTCAAGCACGATCCTGGCAATCTCCATACTCTCCTCTTTTTTAAGGTGTACGAATTCCCCGGTCGTCGAATTGGGGAATATGCCGTGAACCCCTTTCTCGGCCTGATATCGGGCGAGCCACCTGACGGCTTCTACATCTATGCTTAAATCCTCGTTGAAGGGCGTGATGAAAGGGGTTATAACTCCGTAGAATTTTGGTTCAACCATGTACGGCACCTGACTACTTATTCCTCGGAAGTGTAGGGTAGCGATAACTTTACGCTTAAATATCCGAATACGGGCCCCAGAAGGTTGGCCACGATTTCGGATATCAGCGTTGAGAACGCGTCTCCGAACAAGTATCCTTGTTTAAAGTAGAAACCTCCATAGTATGTTCCAAAATAGCTGGCGAAAGCCCAGAAGACAGCTCCGCCTACGAAATTGAATTTTGTTATTATAATCATCAACACTAGTACGTCGATAAACTCTACGATCATACAAGGTATGACCCAGTGTGTAAATGGCATCGCTTTTATGAGGTAGTCAAATCCTATCACAGCAATTAATCCGAAAATTCCGCCGAGAGGCGTAGCCTTATAGATGGTTTTAAAGGCTTCTTTATCAGCGCCTAAGACGAAGTAGCCAGCCCATGTAACGAACACGGCCCACACGGGTAATTTTAGGTATTCTATCCCCAGTAGGAGGCTTAACGCAGCTAGGTACGCTACAGTGAATTCTATAGGAATTTTATACTTAACCTGCCCCATCTAACTCACCCGAGATCTCTCAATCCAGATTTAAATACGTAAAAGCTCCCTCCAGTTCTAGCTGCTCTGCAAGCCTAGAATAGGTAGTTGTCGAGGGCATCATCTCCCCAACTACTCTATTATAGCTATTGCTCTCACGGGGCTCGCGGAGCCATTCGTTATCTTCAAGGGAATTCCTATAAATTGGAAACCGGTTTTTCCCAGAAGTTCCTTAAGATTAGTCAGATTTTCGTAAACGACAATTCCCTTAGGCAGTAAGGCCTTATGCCCAGGGAATGGCGACTGGTCAATGCTGGGCGCATCGATACCTACAGCGTTAACATTTTTCTCGGCTAGGTATTTGGCTCCAGAATCATCTAAGCCCGGATGGTCGAACCACTCCGGAGTGCCAGCTTTAGCATCATAACCAGTGTAGAATAGCACAACCCATCCTGACCTGATCTCTACTCCGAGCTCTTTAAGTTTGGACTTTATAAGTTCAGCGGTGATAGCTGCTTTAGGAGGTAGGTTTGATGCATCTATCACGACGCCTCTACCCATAAATTTTTCAAGAGGTACTTTATCGATGGTCGGCGCGTCTTTGATAAAGTGCGCTGGAGAGTCTACGTGTGTTCCGGTGTGCTCGACAAACATTAAAAGATTAGAGTAGTAGCCATGTTCCTCAATGCTAGTCCACCTATGGACTATGGGCGTTGGATAGCCGGGGAATACCGGAGAACCCGTTTTTAAATTCATAGTCAAATCTACAATCTTACGCGACATAAAAGGTCACTAATATATTAACTATTTTCGATAATTTATAAATATTATCCCTATAAATAC
>JALURF010000102.1 GCA_027017165.1 Thermofilaceae archaeon | reverse complement strand
GACTATAATACGGAGATTACGCGATTTCGTGGTCATTTTGAAGGGTAACGCGGGCATAATCATGCTTACCTGGTTTATATTCTCGCTAGGCTTCGCTCTATCTCAGCCCTTCTTCAGCCTATACGTGAAAGAACTGGGAGGGACGGATGTAGAGATAGGAGTTATCAGAAGCGCTGGCGCCATAGCTGGACTAGCTCTGATACTTCCCGGAGGCTATATAACCGATAGGTACGGTAGGAGGAAAATTATAATCGTGATGACGTGGGCTATAGCCGTCGTATCTCTCTTCTACGCTTTCGTCCAAGATTGGAGACAACTACTAGTATTAGTCGCTATGGACGAGGCGTTACACTTCTACCAGCCAGCCCTCATAGCCATAATGACCGATTCCATGCCTCCGGGCTATAGAGGGAGGGGATGGGCATTATCCAATATAGTTTCCAGCCTGCCATGGCTCTTCATGCCGGTATTCGGAGGCTATTTGATAGATACTTTTGGCGCAATGGGGTTTAGGATAGGTTTTCTAATTCAGGCTTTAATGTCGTTTATAGCGGCTGGAATTAGAACAATTTTCTTAAAGGAAACCATAAGAGTTGAAGGCAGGCGGGAGTTTTCTATCTCGGAAATGTTAAAGAGCTACGCTGAGACTATAAAAGAACTTTCTCGAAGCGTTAAAGTGATAATAGTAGAAAGGGCTGTTTTGGGAAGTACGGCTATGACCGCGACAAATCTCTACGCGGTAGTGTATGCTACTGAAATACTGGGCGTAAGTAAAGTCGACTGGGGTTTAGCCAGTTCTCTCGGTACTCTAACATCTCTTCTAACAACTTTGATCAGCCTGGAATTCGTCGATAAGATAAAAAATAGGAATAAAGTAATCTCTATAGCCCTTCTCTTAAACGCTCTGGGAGTATTCTCTCTGATATCCCTAAAAGGCATGGCTGCGGCGGCCGTTTTCTTCATCTTAACATCCATAACATCATCTCTCATCTGGCCTCTAACAAACGCCCTATTAGGAGATCTGACGCCTAGAGAGTTGAGAGGTAAAAGAGCGGCTGTTGGAAATGTTCTCAATAGAATAAGCATATCGGCGTTAGCGCCAGCCGTAGGCTTGCTGTACACGGCTAGCCCCTACTTAGCATTCATCGTAGTTGTAGTATCGACTCTAGCCCGGGCAGTCATATACATATTCTTGGTACGCGAGCCTGAAAAACGCGAAAAATAATTAAAAAGCTTTAAACAAGCCCTAGTAATTCTCTCTGCCAATTGGTTCCAAATTTCTTAATCCATTCTTTCAGCGGCATACCGGGAGCGCTCACTTTAACGTCTTTGACGTTATAGATTATGTCAATCGTATAAAGTACACCTACGCGTTTTAGCTTCGCGGCAGCGAAAATAAAGTAAAGAATATCACAAAATCAGAAACGATAATTAAGTATCCTCTGAATACAAAGCCGTATAGTAGAGAAGCGGTATAGAGAGCAATGCTGTATCCCTGCCTTTCTTAGTTAAAGTATAAAAAGCCCTTAGAGGCGGTCCCCCTCTAATTCTCCGCTTAACATACCCATGTTCTACTAGATCTTTAAGTTTTAAAGCTAAACTCCGAGAATTTATCTTAGTTTGCGCCTAAAAATTTTGAGAAGTGGATGAGAGAGGAAGATGTTATATTCGCCGAATTTAAAAACCTACTTTAATTATTTCTCCTCTAATACGGATGGGAGCTCTTTAAGTATCCTAATTATCACTTCTCTGATGGTGTTACAGGCTATCTTAAGTTCTGGATAAGCAAGGCTATAATATACGTTAGAACCCTCTCGGCGAGTCTTCACTATATTCAATTGTCTTAGAAAAGCTAAATGTTGTGATACGGTGGGCTGGGGTAGTCCTGTAAGCCTCACTAGTTCTGAAACGGTTTTCTCTCCCTCAAAGAGGTGGTCGATTATCTCTAAACGCGTGGGGTGGGCTAGGGCTTTACAGAATTTAGCTTGAATTCTATATAATTCCTTTTTCTTAGATAGCTTCAGCGACAAGGTCTATAACACCTACAATCTTTATTCCTAAATCGTAGTAGTTATTTAAATCCTTTAGCTGTAATTTACAGTTTTCACAAGCTGTAGCCACGATCTTCGCCCCGCTACGTTTCACTTGTAGAGCTTTAGGCTTTCCCGTTTTCATCCTCAATTCATAGAGCTCTGGTATAGCTACTAATCCCCCACCGCCTCCACAACACCAGTTCTTTTCTCCATTAGGCTGTAATTCTCTAAAATCCTTAGCTAGAATCTTCAACAGTTTACGCGGCTCTTCGACAACGCCCCCGTTTCTAGCCAGCTGACATGGATCGTGATAGGTAATAGGCTCTTCTACAATACCCTCTTTAATCTGAAGTTTTCCTTCTTCAACATACTCGGCGGCTAGCTCTACCACACTTTTAACTTCAAAATCGAAGTCTTCAAACCATACGGGAGCTAAGTGTTTAAACACTCTATACGCGTGTCCACACTCAGATATGGCTAGAACTTCAACTCCTAGTCTTTCAGCCTCTTCTAATACTCTCTCAACTATCTTCTTAGCCTTATCTATCTGCCCTGTGAAGTAGCCGTAGTTAGAAGCTTCAAATAGGCTCAGCGTCCAGTTTTCTCCGACTTTGTTAAAGATTTTAGCCGCTGGAATTATAGAATGTTCTCCCGCGAGCGCCACGTAGAGTACCCTCGCTCCCTCGGCTTCAACCGGTATGGAGAAATTGGGACCTCCGGTTTCTCTCCTGAGTTTATCCTCCAGCTTTTTAACTGTCTCGATAAACGAGGCTTTAATTTCATCGACCATCTCGCCCTTAGAAATAGCCGTATCGGCGAGCATATCTAGTATTTCATCCCCCTCGCCTACCTCGTAGAGCATCGACCGCATTAAGCCGACGAAAGCCCCCATATCTACGCCAAAAGGGCAGAAAACTGTGCATCTACGGCATCCCGTGCATTCGAAAGCCGCTTTCCTAAACTCTTCGAGAAATTCTTTACTCTGAACGTTCCGGGTTTTAAATAAACGCGGAAATACCCTACCAGTTTTCGTATACTGCCAGCGGTAAACTCGTCTAAGAAGCTCCATCCGGTACGCTGGCGCGTGGTAACATTCCTTGGTAGTCGAGTAGAGGTGACAAGCATCGCTACAAGCTCCACATCTGGCACAGATATCCAAGTAGTAGAGGAGTTTATCGTTTACCACGGGTATTTTTAACTCCAATCATCTCACCTCTCCTTAAAAAGCACAGCGTTAGATACGAAAGCTCCGAGCGCGTGAAAAAGCTTGCTAAACGGGAAGTATATTAAAAAGAGCTGGGCTAACGCGTAATGAGCTAAAAATAACGGACTATCATAGGTTAAAGGAATCGGATTTAGAGTTATCAATCCTATGAAATACCTTCTCAAAGCTTCTACATCTACGTGTTCAAAGAATCTCATATAGTTCCCCGTTACGGCTAGGGCTAAGACCAGCAGTATCGCGAAGTAATCCTCGAATACCGATAGCTTACGTAGTAAAGGCGTGAAGCGCCTATAGAGTAAGTAGAAGAGCGGAATCATAAACATTAAACCGGCGATGCCGCCGCTCACGAACGCGAATAGCTCTATCCCTTTCTCGTCCAGGCCTAATA
>JALURF010000101.1 GCA_027017165.1 Thermofilaceae archaeon | reverse complement strand
TAGCAAATCCGTGTCTGAGCGAATGTGCAGATGTGGGTACATTTATCCTAAGCCTTTCTCTATATTCTTTAATTTTCATTTGAAGATAATTGGTAGATATTTTTATATTTTTTTTTCTAATTCTACTGCCGCGATAAGGAATGAAAATATATTCTAATCCAGACGACCCTATACAGGTAGGCTATCTCAAACGTGGAAAAAACTATAAAGCTAAAGCCCATTACCATCCTAGAAATTCCTCCGATATTGGAGAAACTATAGGACAGGAAGTTATGTATATCATAAAGGGTCGAGTTCTCTTAAAACTATACACTACTAACGGAGAAAGAGTAGCTTCTGTAATTTTAGAAGAAGGCGATCTAGCTATAATATATCAGGGGCATTCACTAGAATTTTTAGAAGAATCCCTAATACTAGAAGTTAAGCAGGGACCGTATCCAGGCCCCGATAAGGATAAAGTATTCTTGGAGGCGGTATAAACGAATACATTAAAAGTTTTAGTAGTAGTACCGTACCACCCGGCTAAACACTTCCACGGAAATGCTATCAGAGTCCGGCAAATGATAGAAGTCTTAAAGAAGAATGGAGTTGAAATAAGGCTTTTAACATATGATTTACCATGGATTAAAAACGGTGCTCATTATCATTATGGAGTTAAAACCGAGACAATCGTGATAGCTATTCTTTCTAAAGTGCTATTCAACCTCCCCACCTTCGATTTAGCATGCGCGACTTTAAGCCCTATAAGATTCTTCGAAAAGAAATTATCGAAGATACTAGAAGATGAAAAAATCGATATAATACAAGTCGAAAACCTGTGGCCTCTACCTCCAGTTCTCGACAGCATGGAAAGCTCTCTGCCGGTCATAGTTACCCTTCACGACGTCTACAGCGATAGATACTCGGAGTTAATCAAGTATACCAGTAGATGTCCTAAGATATTATCGGAAAGGCTCGTTAACGCAGTTAAGCGGATAGAACTCGAGTATCTAAATAGGGTTGATATTGCTGTATGCCTAACAGAAGAAGATAAGGCTAGATACACGAGCATGGGAGTTAAGGAAAGTAAACTAAAGGTAATACCGGGTGCCATCGACATCACGAGAATAAAACCGCAAAACCCCGATCCAAGTTTGAGAAGAAAATATATGTTGGGAAAAGAAGATCTAGTACTGTTTTTCGCGGGAAGCATGATGTATCAAAATAAAAAAGCTATCGACGATATTGTCCAGTATATTTTACCCAGGTTGCTCGCCAAAAATAGCGATTTCAAAATACTCATAGCAGGCTCTATATCTAAATATGTTAAAAAAAGAGGCTATTCTAAAAACCTGCCTATAATCCCCCTAGGCTACGTAGAGGATTTAAACAAGTACTACGCGCTAGCCGATATAGTCGTAATTCCAACTCGGCTAGGTACTGGCTTTAAAACTAAAACTTTAGAGGCTATGGCAGCCGGAAAACCCGTAGTCTGTACTCGAAAAGCAACTCGAGGAATAGAAGTTTTAAATTGGAAAAATATTGTTATTTGTGAAAATTTAGAAGAAATAGTGAATGCTATCTTATCTTTGAGAGAAAATGGAGAATTGGCGGAAATGATAGGCAAAAATGCTAGAACCACTGCGGAAAAATATGATTTATGTCGAGTATTTAAGGGATATTTAACGCTATATGAAAAATTAAAATCCTGAAATTTTAGCAAGATATTAGACAAAAAGTATATTTATCTACACGCGTTCTTGTTATGAGTTAGATCATGATAAAAAAAGCTGTAATAACCTCCGCTGGTTTGGGTACTCGGTTACTCCCCTACACTAAGGAGATTCCTAAAGAAATGTTACCAATATTTTGCAAGACGCCGAGAGGAGTATTCCTGAAGCCAGCTTTACAGCTCATCTTTGAGCAATTGTATAGCATAGGTATTAGAGAATTCTGTTTCATAATAGGAAGGGGTAAAAGGGTTATAGAGGATTACTTCACCCCGGATAATTCATTTATAAACTACTTGAGGAGGAAGAATAAAAACAGGGTAGCTGAAGAGCTCGAAGAATTCTACTCTCAAATAGAGAACTCAACGTTAGTTTGGATAAATCAGCCCGAGCCTAGAGGTTTCGGAGATGCTGTTAGGCTGTCAGAACCTTTTGTTGGAAAAAACGATTTTCTTTTAGCGGCTGGCGACAATTATATAGTATCGCCGGAGAACGGTTTTCTCAAAAAAATAGTCCATACTCATATAAGTATGGAGAATCATGCCACGCTTTCCGTATTTAGAGTAGACGACCCGAGGAGTTTTGGCGTAGTGATAGGCGAGCAGTTCGACTCGGATATAGTGCGCGTTAGGAAAACAGTTGAAAAACCACAAACCCCTATCTCCAATCTAGCCCTAATATCACTACACGTCTTTCATCCAATTATATTTAAAGCGTTAAAAAGCATAGAACCGGGTTATGCTGGGGAATACCAGCTGACAGATGCTGTTCAAAAACTAGTTGAGTGGAACTACAGGGTCTACGCGCTGGAGATGAAGAAGAACGTGTTTAGGCTAGATATCGGGACGCCCCAATCTTACTGGCGTGCGGTAGAGTACTCGTATTCTTTAAGTGGTTGTGATGAGGATTAAAGAGGTATCGGTAATAGGACTGGGCTACGTCGGCCTAACAATGTCGGTTTTTTTAGCAAGTAAAGGAGTGAGGGTTATCGGAGTAGACGTGGATAAGGAAAAAATAGAAAAACTATCAAGAG
The DNA here is from genome assembly GCA_027017165.1 of Thermofilaceae archaeon. Lineage (GTDB taxonomy): Archaea > Thermoproteota > Thermoprotei > Thermofilales > B69-G16 > B69-G16. Next base: position 926 of record JALURF010000101.1, on the reverse strand, counting down.
GCATTCCCACCTTTTATGAAGAAAGACTGGAGTGTTTATTGAATGAAGGAATCAGAGATGGCATGCTCGAATTTACAAATAATTACAACTACGCTATACTGAATACTTCGATAACTTTTGTAGCCGTGGGGACGCCGTCGAGAAAAGATGGAAGCATAAATTTATCGTATATCGAGAAAGCCTCTACGAGTATAGGCGAAGCTCTAAAAAGAAAACATTCATACCATTTAGTGGTAGTGCGCAGCACCGTAACTCCAGGAACATGTCTATACTCGGTTAAGAATATTGTAGAGGAGTTTTCGGGGAAACAAGCCGGAGTGGACTGGGGATTATGCATGAACCCGGAATTCCTTAGAGAGGGAAGCGCTTTGAGAGACTTATCTAAGCCGGATAGGATAATCATAGGGGAGTATGATAGGAAATCCGGCGATTTATTGGAGGACTTCTACCGTCAGGTATACCCGAGTACGGAGGTACCTATTTTAAGAACTTCTCTCTCGACGGCTGAAATGATAAAATACGCTAATAACGCCTTTTTAGCTACAAAGATAAGCTTCATAAACTCTATAGCCGATATCTGTGAGAAAATAGAAGGTTGCGACGTCGTAGAAGTAGCCAAGGCTATAGGCTTAGACTCGAGGATAAGCCCGTTTTTCCTACGCGCCGGTCTGGGCTACGGCGGGTCTTGCTTCCCTAAGGATGTAAAGGCGTTGATAGAATTCGCTAAAGAAGTAGAGGCCTGCCCGGTATTATTTGAATCTGTAGATCGGATAAACCAGCGGCAAGCTCTAAAAGCAGTAGAGTTTTGTGAACAGCTTATAGGCGATGTGAAAGGTAGAAGAATCGCGGTTCTAGGCTTAGCTTTTAAACCGGGGACAGATGATATCCGAGAAGCTCCCTCGCTGAAAATTATAAACGAGTTATTG
>JALURF010000100.1 GCA_027017165.1 Thermofilaceae archaeon | reverse complement strand
GGGTATACAAAAGACGTTAGAGAAAACGTTAGCATAGACGCTTACCTTAAAAAAGCTGAAAAAATAGGCTTAGCGGAAATATGCTTTGTCAACCACTTAGAATTCCATCCCGTAAAAGGATTAGTCAAAGGAGCTACTATTTTCCCCGATCAGATAGAAGAATTCATCGATGAGGTAGAGAGAGCTAAAGCTAACACGAGTTTAAGAGTTAAAGTAGGGCTTGAAGTGACGTATACCCGGAGATTTGAGAAAGATATAGAAGCAATACTCTCAGAACATGAAGCCTCTTTCGACTTTTTCCTAGGCTCTATACACTATATCGGTAGCTACGTGGTCTCTCCTATATTCGCCACCGAGCTCTCCGAGGAAGTATTCGCTAAATTCGACGAACTAGAGGCTTATAAGAAGTATTTCGACGAAGTAACCGCCGCGGTTGAAAGCCAGCTCTTCGATGTTTTAGCTCACCCGGATTTAATCAGGAAGATAGCTGTGAAACACTATGGTCGGGAGATAAGCTCCGAGCTTTACATGGATATAGTTTGGCGAGTACTAGACGCGCTCAACGAATATGGTATAGGGTTAGAGGTGAACTCGGCGGGCTACAGGCATAGCATTGGAGACTGTTATCCGAGAATGGAAATGTTGAAAACGGCGAAAAAGCTCGGTGTGAAGGTGGTGACTATAGGCTCTGATGCCCATGCTCTAGAACATCTAGGCTTAAAATTGGAGAAAGCCGCTCAGAAAGTGATGCTCGCTGGCTACGAGGGCTTTTACGTATTTGAAAAACATAAGCCTAGACTTTTCAAACCAGGCATTGAATAGCCGAGAGTAAAGATTGTCTATTCATCAACGTCCACGCGGCCATAAACCCGGCGATATTCCTCGTATATTTATAGATAACTCCAAAATAGACGAAGACTAGTGAAACCATAAAAGCGTTTACCACGGCGGCTACTAAATCGCCGTGGATAGCCCATAAGACATGGGATAAGCCGAAGATCATAGGCACAGCCATCGAACCCTCGGATGGTATAGCCTCACTCCCCAGATATTCATCCGTATTCTCGATAAGCCAAACAACGAAGAAAACCTCGAGAGGACCATAAGCTACTAAGTTTAAAACTGCGTAGTAGAAGTTCCAGGGAAGAGTCAAACCATAACCTCTCTTCGGAAAACCCCGCAACCATGCTACGAGCAAGGCGGGCGGGAGAGAATATAGCATACTCCTCCAAAATCCCTCTCTGCGAAAACCGTATTTAGCAAAATTCTCGCCGCAGACCAGCGTAAAAATCAAGGGTAAAATTCCTATAAATACGAGTTCTGGATAAGAGGCCAAATAGGGCTCTTTAAGGAGAATATGATAAAGCCTTTCAAGAGCATCAGGAAATTCGACTCGCCAAAGCAATGAAAGAGTTAAAACCATTAAAGGAGGACCTATGAAAAACCAAAGCCAAACTAGGAAAATTTTGAGAAGTAATCGGCGGCAGAAACTCTCCAATACCATATCTAAGAAGCATAAAAGCAGTGGGGCGCGTCTAAGCCTGACCTACGGCTTTGGCACATCTTTCGGCTCGTTCGCGCCGTAGCCGCGCGGCCGAAGCCGCGTGGTTACGGTTTGAACGGGCCTACTCGATATGCCTCGGCCGTGGGCCAAGCCTGCCCCGCGCCCCATTGATATTATTAACGTATCCCCTATAAATATTTAATGTTATTGAGTGAAAGTTAACTAGGCGTGAACTATTTATAGGTATTCTTTATTTAAATGTTAAATTTTTATACGGATTTTTAACGTTTTGTTTAGATGGATTTTGTAGACGATGTGTCCTTCGTATTGGAGAGAGCTAGACGGGTCCTCCCCCGTCTCGAGGATTTCTCTAAACTAGAGAGGGTTGCTTGGAAATTGACGAATATGTACGAGAAGGGGTTGGTAAAATCCAATCATAGTGTTATGGAGCTTGTTTTAGCATGCCATTTGATCAAAAAAGGTTATGACGTAGACGTGGAGTACGATTTTGGCGATGGCCTAGTCTGCGATATATACGCTAAGAGAAACGGCGAGAGTTTGGCCGTGGAGGTTGAGACGGGTTTCGTTCCTCCGGAGAATTCTAAGGATCCCGTTGCGTATAGGGCGGCTAGGGAGATAAGCAAGGTTGTTAGGTATAGTAGGTTTGTCGATTATTTTGCTCTAGCCACTCCTCCCTACCACATATTGCAGTTGCCGGATATTTTTTTCTTGCCTCCGGAGAAGAGGGGGTACTGGGGTTTGAAAACTATAAAGAGCTTCTTAGATAGGTACTATAAGAAGCCGCCTATAAGGGTTGAAGAGTTAATTTCGGCTAAGCTCAACTATGTTTACGTCGTAGTGGTGGACGAGCTCCTGGTTTTAGAGTATAAGGCTGGCGAGTATTACGTAGAGTATTTGGAGAAGCCGAGAAGAGAGTTGGGAAAGTATTTTAGAGGCGAGCCTTTCCTGCCCCTGTATAACGTAGATTTATCTAGTAGAGAATAGTTTTAAAGTTGTGGAGTTCGAACTGATTTGGTTCGATTCTTTAGGCGCTAAATCATCCTGTACTCTAGTCGTAACTCCAGATGTCAAAATTCTTATAGATCCGGGCGTAGCGATCATGCACCCAACCTTCCCAGCGCCGGATATTCTAAAGTTTGAATGGCTTGAAGAAGGAAGAAAAGCTGTGAGAGAGGCTTCCAGAAGGGCTGATGTCATCGTTATATCCCATTATCACTATGATCACTTCACGGATTTTGAAAAAGAGATATATGAGGGTAAGTTGGTTTTAGCTAAAAATCCGAATGAGTATATAAACGATTCTCAGAGAAAACGTTCTCTCCGCTTTTACGGGCATCTTTACGGCAGTTTCGGAATTGAGCTTGAGGGAGTCATGGAGGAGCCTAAGAGCCGGAATTGGAAAGATATCTTCGATGATTTGAAGGTTGCGAAGACTAGGGATTTTGGAGATTATAGTGAAAGACGATCACAACTATTGGAGAAGGGCAAGAAGTGGTTTGAGAATAGAGTAGATAAATGGAGGAATTATAAGTTGATCCCGGAGCTTAGCCTTGAAAAGGTTGGAGTTCGATTTGCCGAGGGGAGGACTTTTAAATTCGGCGGGACGGTGATTAGGTTTACGGAGCCTATGTTTCATGGTATCGAGTATTCGAGGGTTGGCTGGGTTTTTGCTACTGTGGTCGAGCACGAAGGATGGAAGTTGATACACTCTAGCGATTTGAACGGTCCGATTATAGAGGATTACGCTGAGTGGATTATAAAAGAGAACCCGGACGTGCTCATACTAGACGGCCCTATGACCTATATGCTCGGCTATACTCTTAACTTAATAAACTTTAATAGAGCTCTAGAAAACGCCGCCAGAATAGTCGAGGAGACAGATACTAAGCTTATAATTTACGACCATCATATACCGAGAGAGCCTAGATTCCGTGAAAGAACTCTTAAAGTCTGGAAACTCGGCGAAAAATTGGGTAAAAAAGTTCTAACCGCCGCTGAGTATAAAGGCTTAAAACCAGTTGTGATGGCCGTTAACCTCGATACGTGCTAAAGTTCTGGTAGCTCAAGCCCATTTACTGATTTCTAGGATAGTTGACTAGGAAGAGTTAATCCAGAATTTCGTAACGAGTTGGTAAATTGTCGCCCCGCTGACCGACCTCCCGCCTCATTTG
>JALURF010000099.1:7590-11113 GCA_027017165.1 Thermofilaceae archaeon | reverse complement strand
CCCCTGGGCTCTACGGCTCATGTATAGTGGCGCTTGTACTGCTTTTATAGATATATACATTTTAAAATAGGTCAAAATTTTAAGATAAAATTTATTAATTTAGGCTAGAAATCTAGGGCGATGATCGAAGATAAAACATTAGATTTTTTAATTAGAAAAAAGGTCATTGAACTACACAAATCCCTGCTTAAAGGCGGGGGTGGCGGGAAAATGCCAACAGGCGTAGTAGAGGTCGATTCGGAAGAATTTCGAGAAATACTTTCAAAATATAGAGTTGTAGTCGCCGATTTCTGGGCTGAATGGTGTATGCCCTGTAGAATTGTATCGCCGATAATCGAGAAGTTGGCTAGAAAATACGCTGGACGAGCCGTATTTGTTAAAGTTAACGTTGACTATAATCAAGATTTAGCCGCTGAAAATGGAATACTCAGCATTCCTACAATTATTATATACGTAGATGGGCGCGAGTATGAGAGGTTTATTGGAGCATTTCCTGGGCTAGAGAAAAAGTTAAGCTTACTTATAGAGCAGTTATCATCCTGATCACAGCTACAAATATATAAAGTATTTCCTTTGTATAGAGGGGATATGAAAAATAGAAAAATAGGTTTAATTCATTTAACACCAGTACTGCTATCTTCGACTGCTTCAAGTATTTTAGCTTGGGTATTAGAGCAATCTAACATATTAGCTGAAGTAGAAACTCCGTTCTCCAGATCGCCGAGCATGGAAGCTTCTATCTATAACTTAACGGTATTTATGTCCCTGATAGGTTTTGGAAGTATTCTTCTCTATATTTTAGTTAAATTTCGAAAGATAGGCGTTCTTAAGCTTTTATTTCTGTCTTCTCTAGCTCTATCCCTACTAGGGATAACCGAGATATACATTTTGGCCTTTTCGACGATTTTAAGTTTGGAATACATTTTTCTGGAAGATCTAAGCATTCTGATAGCGGCTGTTATAAGCTTGCTTACAGTCTACACTATAGCGACTAGCGAAAATGAGTACGTTGTAGCATCTCTAATGCTCTTTTACGGAAGCTCAGCAGGGTCGTTATTTGGAGTACTACTGCCTATATGGACGATAATATTAGTCGCGGCTGCTCTTTCTCTGTACGATTTATACTCGGTTTTTAAGGGGCCGCTAAAACATCTAATAGAACTAGAGAAGAGCAGGTCGCCTACCAATAGCCAGAGAGGATCCATAAGACGAGATAGCATCTTCAGAGGAGCTGTAGTACCGTTTAAAGGGCTATACCTCGGAATAGGAGATGTGATATTTTATTCGATGATAATTTCAGCAATATTCCTTAAACCTTATCCTTCAGTTTTGAGACTTATAGCCGCGACAGCCACGCTTTCTTTGGGAGCCTATATAACGTTTAAATTAGTTGAAAAAAGAGGGGCTCTGCCAGCGTTACCGTTACCTCTTCTTCTCACAATTTTAGCCTATACAATTTTCCTTACTCTAGGATTGCCTTAGAATTATAGTAGGGGTCATTCCGCCCGTCTCTCAGCACGCTTAAGCATTCAACGCTCTCTTCATCCCCCTACATGAGAAAATTATGCTTAAAATAATTTTATACCTTCCGTCTGCTACGTTGATGAAATTAACGTTATAGACCTTAAAACGCCCTTTATCGATCGAATTGATTTAATCACGTTTTCTAGTTTTTTAATAGAATCTACTTCTACACGAGCGATTATATCATATTCTCCGTACACTACATGGGCGTCTTTCACTTCACTTAATTTCTTCACTTCCTCCAATATCCGGTATTCTTGTCCTACGCCAACGACGAGAATTACATACGCCAAGACTTTCTCTTCTGAAGTCATACAATACACCTTCTGTTGTGTATCTAAAATACCTCCATCTTTATCTTAAAAACTTTACTCGTTATATTAGATATTCAATCACGGCTATTTACAAGATTACCCTTATTAAGCTTAACAACGGTTTTCGATTTGGTGGAATATTGTCCGAAAGAGAGCCTGAAATATACGAGTATGGAAGCGGACTTGAAGCTCTTAGCGTGCTTAGGGAGGCTATAAAAAACCTTTACGGGGGAATATCCGCGCTCAAGATATCCGTTGAGATGTTAAATGATAGGATAGGAGAGCTCGAAGAGGCTATGGATAAGCTAGAGGAGCTGGCCGAGAAAAACGCCGAGATTATAGATAAAGAGCGAGAAACTATGGAAGAGTTAACTAGCAAAATCAAAAACGAAATAGAAGTGTTTCTTAAAAATTTCAGTAAAGAATCCCATCTTATCTTAGATTCATTCGTGTTGAATTTTAAGAGAGAAGTTGAAAATGCGATTAACATTCAGAAACAGCTAATTGAGGATATAACCTCTTTTAGAGCGGAAGTAAAGAATGCTATGGGGGTAATGCTAGATACAGCAAGCCTATTGAAAAGAGATATGGCTATGCTTGTTTCAAAATTCGATGAAGCTAAGATATTGTTGGCTGAGACTTCCTCTAGGTTATCCGCTCTAGAAGAGAATACTAGTGCACGACTTAAAGAACTAGAATTGCTTATCACGGATTTATCATTAAGAATATCCAGTATTGAGAAGAAATTATCTCAATCGGAAGAGAGTTGAACGCTATTTTTAACATAACACTTTAATCATTTTAACTAATAAATTGAGTGAGGGAGTATAAAAAATGTCAATATTTAGAAGAAAGGAAGAAAAGGAAACACTACTCATAGAACTCAATAACAAAATTAGTGAAGTTTCGGCCGCGATAGCCCAGTTACAGGATATGCTTTCTTCTCTATCTAAATCTTTGCCGGAATCCATTAGGAGTTTCCAGTATCAGGTAAAAGCATTTTACGACGAACAGAGGAGAATAACAACCGACATAATAGAGCTAGTTGAACAAGAGAGAAAAAGTATAGGAGAAAGCCGGGAAGCCATAGATAGAATTGTAGCATTACTAGATGAAAAATTTAAAGAGCTATCAGACATAGGGGATAAGCTGAGCACTACAGCCGTAAAGCTGGAATCTCTGCCTGAATACTTAGATAAAATAAGCGAAGGGCTATCTTCTATAGGCGCACTATTAGCGGAGGCTAAAGAGCTACGGAGCACTCTTGACGAATATTTAAGTAGTTTAAGAACTAACGTAGAGGAATACGCCAAGATAAAAGCTGAATATGAAGCCAAAAAAGAGGAGCTTCAACACTTAGAGAAAAGGCTACAGGAGCTAAGGGAAGAAATTGATAGACTTGAAGAAGAAAGAGAAAGTATTAAAGAATACGCGGAAAGACTGGCTAAAAAAGAAGATGAACTAAGTATAAGAGAACAAAGCCTGGCTAAAAAAGAAGACGAATTAATACAGCTTAGTCAGGCGATAAACGAAAACTTAGTGTTACTGAGTGAGAGAATAGAGAGGTTAAAAGAAATGGAAGAAAAAGCTGGGGAATTAATGACAAAGGAAGAGGAATTAAATCGATTAAAAATGGAGTTAGAGAGCTTACGTGCAAAATTAAGAGAAGATGCGGAAGCTTTAGG
>JALURF010000099.1:0-7580 GCA_027017165.1 Thermofilaceae archaeon | reverse complement strand
CCGAGCTTAACGTAAGGGAGAGGAAGTTAAACGAGCGAGAAGCGGCTCTCAATAAGCTAAAAGCCGAGCTTGAAAGACTTAAGGATGAGTATGAGGAAAAGAGCAGAAAACTCGAGGAACTCGATAAAGAGATAAAGGAGAAAGAGAGACTTATTAGAGAAGAATTAGAGCCTTTCAGAGAAAAATTGTTAGAAGAGCAGAAACGATTGATGGAGTGGGAGAAGAGATTGCTGGAAAAAGAGAGAGAGCTCGTGGGTTATCAAAGGATACTTGCAACTAAAGAAAGCGCTCTTCTAGAACTGAGAGAGAGAATAGAGGCAAAAAAGGTAGAACTGGAGTCGAGAGAACGCAGTCTTGAAGAAAAGCTACGAGAATTAGAAGAGTTAAGAAAGAAGTTCAAGACACTTGAAGAGGAAAATGCCAGGCTGAGGGAGGCTCTAGCCGAAAAGGATGTCGAAATCTCCAAATTGAGGGAATCGCTGGAAGCTAGATAAAGTAGAACGTAATTAACAACACTACTAACATAATACTTAAAACTATAATAGCTACGTCTATAGCTTCAACGATTTTAAAAGGCAACTGAGGCCCCCACTCAGGTTCTTCGTCTTTCGCGGTAATATAACTTACAGCCGCTGAGATTATAGCCATTATCAACAAGACTAGAGGGACTATAGAGTTAAAAGGAGGAGGATACGTAGTAGGATTAACGCTAAAGTAATCTGTCAATATGAACGTAGCCGCTATCATCGCGATTGGAATAAACATTAATGCCAAGGTTAGTACTCCGGGGAATCTTCTCTCCCAACTCAACTACATCACCAAGCCATTTATTCTAAACACACTAAAAAGTTTTGAGGATTATCTTTCAATCAGCGATTAAGATTAATATCTTAAACTCACTATTCCTCATGCTTGGAGTATGTGGAATAGGAAGTGTGCAGTAACGGTGATAGCTCTAGTGCTCCTCTTTTCACAAGTAGTGAAAGTCAGTGGAACCTCTCCGGTAGAATTAATTTTTGCAAAAGTGGTTTTTTTGGAAAACCAGAAATCAATGATCAAATATATCCGTGTCTTAGATAACAAAATATCTTTTCAAGTTAAATCTTCGCTAGTTAAAGAAGTAACTATATTGCTAGATCCCCGAAGCGGATTACGGCCTGTCGCTGTTAAGGTTAACGGTAAAGTAGTATCTTTAGGTTCTATCGATATACGCTACGGATTCTATGCAGTATATATAGATACGGAAAGTCTCGGAAGTGGAACTTATGAAGTCTTTTTTGAAAAATACGACTATTTGCCCATCGCATTTATACTCTTCATACCTGAAAATTTCACAAGAGTTGAAAATAAAGAAAAAATACACTTGAAAGTAGAAGAGTGGAAGGTATACGGGTACTTTACTTATGTACTTACTCTTAGAGAGGGGGTCATCGCTATAAATACTTCCAAACCATATTCGTTATTATCAGAAAGAGAAGTCGAATACATAACACCGCTAGGCCCAAGTAAGGGTAGAGAGTTGATCTACTACGTACAGGATTCCAGCTTTTCCGTGGAAGGGGACGTAATATCGTTAGCCTATAAGCCCATACTCATCTACTACAAAGACGTAGTTGTTTTTGACTCGAAGACTATAAAAATAAGTCGTTTTCCAGAGATGGGCTTGAATGGGACATATTATCTAGTACTATATAAACCTGAATATGTTGAAGTAGTCGATATAAGCGAAGGCGAATTAGTGAACTCTCTTCCTTTCAATCTACCTCTAGGAGAACATATAGCGTTTATTATTGAAAAGGCGCCAGTCAGTATTGAGTGTAAGATCGGAGAAATAGAAGTGTTCCTTGAGAGTAGTAGAGGTACTTTACCCGTACTAGATGCTAAAATAGAGGGTAATGGGCATGTTCTTTTTCTAGAGGGTATTAAGGATTCTATCCGAATCTCTCCACCTTTAAAGCTTCCTATGAAGATATCACTGTACTATAATAAATTTAGAGTGGGAGAATACTTACTATATACCATATACGACGGTTTAGTTCTCGAGGTTACTTTATCAAGAGTAAAGGCGTATATAACAGATATTGCGGGAGAGAGGTTGAAAAGAGGCATGCTTTTACTCTATTCATTATCTGAAGCGACTGAAAACGAGTTCACAATTCAAAACGGCGAAGTGGATTTAGGTTACTTACCTGAAGGGGAATATCTAGCCAGAGTAATCCTAGATGGAGTAGAAGTTTCTCGTTTATTGTTTAATCCTGCTGAAACAAATGAAATAAGCTTAGTATGCAGAGTATCTAGTGCTAAGATTACAATAAAAGACTTAGACTTCAATCCCATTAAAAACCTAACCATAATTCTACGGGGAGTCTCGGAATACTCAACACTTACTGATACCAATGGAATAGCGTACTTCAATCAGATACCCCTGAGTACATATGAGGTTTATATATTCAGCAATGATACGCTCCTCTATAGGAATGGCATTGACCTAAACGTGAGGAACGAGTTCAGCATTATCCTCGAATATCGCTCGTTGAAAATAAAAGTCGTAAACATCTTTGGAAATCCCATAAAAGGAGCTCAAATAATTTTAAGCTCTCAAGATCATAAAACCGAAAGAATAGGCATAACTAATGAAGATGGAAGAATCTCCTTCGGTCTATTACCACTAGGGGTTTATGAGGTGATGTGCAAGATAGGCAACTATAAAAAGATTGTAGATTTTACCCTCACAAGCGAGAGTAGCAACTTTATAACCGTTAAAACGGATGTATACTTCACCTTATTCGGAATTGCTGTGGATATCAATACAATCCTAGTGATGGGCGCGATAATATTCATCATTCTCATATTTATTAAAAAGAGTAGAGAGAAGGGCGAAATAGAGATAGTTTAGGGTAAAAATATGGAAGTTAAATATAGTAAAGATTGGAAACAGCGAATTCTCAAGAGAATGAGGATGGAAAGTGTAGAACTCTCGCTCGAAGATTGGGTGATACTATTCTTAGCCTCAGACGGTTTTAGAGGTATAGATGGAAAACTAAAAATTCACTTTATGCTATTTTTATACTCGCCCTTCATCAGCGTAAAATTCAGGCCTACATTTCTAGGAGTTTACAGCGAAGAAGTAGAACTTGCTATAAGAGATTTGATACTTTCCGGCTATGTTAGAAAAATACACAGGTACGACAATGGAATAAAACAGGAGTATGTCCTCACTGAAAAAGGAAAATCACGTGCAATATACCTGATGAACTCTATAGCTGATAAATGGATTATATCTGCAGATAAATTAGTTGTAAAACAGGGCAAAAACGTTCTTTCAGAAATAGAGTCGATTAAGAAAACGTACAACAATAGGTCTAACTTAACAATTTTAGCCCTATTAATAGATAAAATCGCTGAAGAAAAGCATACATACTTAGGCAAGGAGTCTTTGGAAAGGGGGATTTTAAGGGAGATACTCAATGAACTCAAAAAATGCAAGTGAAGAATATGATATAGCTATTATAGGTGCTGGACCGGCCGGGCTCTTCCTCGCCAACTACGTTGAAGATCTGAATTTTATAGTTCTAGAGGAGCATGAAGAAGTAGGAAGACCCTTACACTGCGCTGGTTTGCTCAGTTTAAAGGGTTTAGAAAGATTGGGTTTTATACCTCAAAAATCGGTTCAAAATAAAGTCAGAGGGGCTATTTTTGTATCTCCTTCAGGACTAAAGCTTATAGTTAAGAGTCGAAGAGATGAAGCCGTGGTAGTCGATAGGGAATATTTCGATAAAGAACTAGCTAGAAAAGTTACGGATAGGATTAAGCTGGGAGTGAAAGTTTTAAACGTGAATAGAAAAAGCGGAAAATGGATCTTGAAGACCGAAAGAGGGAACATATGTAGCAAAATTTTGGTTAATGCTGAAGGCTTTAGATATGATCTCTCTTTGAAACTAGGATTCGATAAACCGCCTGAAAACCTTCTATTACCAGCTATACAGGTCGAGTTAGAGAAAGTTAAAGATTTAGACGAGGATTTAGTAGAGATATACCTCGGCAATAGGTGGGCACCGGGATTTTTCGCGTGGATAATACCGCTCTCTTCTGAAGAGGCTAGAGTTGGCTTGGCGGCTAAAAGCCAACCTCTCATTTGTCTAAAAAATTTTTTAAATAAGCACCCAACGGCATCTCCTAGACTGAGAAAGGCTAATATAAGAAGAGTTCTGGGAGGAAGGGTCGTGTTAACTGGTATATACGGAGAAATAGCTAAGGGTAGTTCTATTCTAATAGGTGATGTAGCTGGGCAAACAAAGCCTACCACTGGAGGTGGGGTCATCTACTCAGGAATAGCTGCGCAAATAGCTTCTAGAGTTATCAGAGATGAGCTATTTAAGAATGACAGAGATATTAAATTGGAGAAATATGATAGAACATGGAGGCAGATGCTGGGAAGAGAACTTTTCTTTATGAAAGTTGCCCGATTATTTATGATGCAAATAAGAGATAAAGACTACGATAAAATAATTGAGAAAATGAGGGAGATAGGCTTTGAAGCTATAGCAGAGAAAGTGGGTGATATAGACTTCCAATACAAGATATTGAAAAGAATTATTAAAACTCCAGCTCTCTATCTCCCTCAGATACCCTATCTCTTGGCGTCTTTCATAAGGTCTTTTTTAATTTAACAACTTCTTCAAATCCCATTTGAAGAGCTTTTAAATTTACCTTGTGAAACTTTGAAGGCAAAGTTTTCTTTACACTTCTTCTAACATCTTGTAGAGTTAGTGGCAGAAGATTGAGAGCGAGCATTCCTCCTAACATAGCGACATTAGTCGAAGCAGCACTACCCGCTTTTATAGCTATCTTAGTAGCGTCGACTAGGCAGAATTTAACGTTTAATCGCTTAAATTCTTCCAAAATCTCCTTTCGAGTCGGCATTTTAATCTTAGGCAAGGGAGGCGGGATTAGTGCATCATTAACCAATAGGATACCGTTCTCAGATAGGTAGCTTAAATATCTAGTAGCTTCTATCAATTCCAAAGCTACGACGGCATGAGCTTTTCCTTTACAGATAAGCGGACTGTAAACATCTTCTCCAAATCTAACGTGGACATTCACCGAACCTCCCCGCTGGGCCAATCCATGAACCTCCGCTATACGGACTTTAACGCCTTTATCGACAAGGGCTGTCCCTATAAGCCTCCCCATGGTTATTATACCTTGACCTCCCACACCACATAGAAGTATGTTCCTATTCTTCACGCTATTCACCCCCTCAGACCAATAGCTTTAAACGGACAGATCTGGGCACAAACCCCGCACCCAGTGCAGAGAGTCGGAGTTATGAGATACTTAGACTCCTCTACATAAATCGCTGGACAGGCAAACAAATTCACGCATATCCCGCATTTAGTGCATTTATCTTGATCTACATAGTAAACGTGGATCTTTTCGCCTCGCCTAATTTTCCGCCTGTACACGATTAATGCGCATGGTCTTCGAGCAATGATAACAGCTGGCTTGTTCTCCTTTTTGACGTATTCCATAGCTTCGATGATTTTCTTTACGGAAGCGTCTACGGCGTAAGGATCTAACACTTCGACAAATTCAACTCCAACAGCTTTGGCTATGTTCTCGATCTTTAAAGACGTAGCTGTGCCTCCTGTGGCTCTATAACCTGACCCCGGATGGGGCTGATGGCCAGTCATAGCTGTAACACCATTATCCATAACAATCAACAGTATCGGCGTAGTATTATATACAGCGTTTATAAGCGCTGGTATACCAGCGTGGAAAAAGGTGGAGTCTCCTATTGTAGCCACTACTAGCTCATCGCTAGCCTTGGCTATTCCCAATCCTATGCCGAGCCCAGAACCCATTGAAAAGGAGATATCGACAAGCCTGTATGGAGGGAAAAATCCCAGCGTGTAGCATCCTATATCTCCAGGATAAACAGCTTTAACCTTAGCCTTCGCACTAGCTATTTTAAGCTCATAAAAAGCGGCCCTATGGCCGCAGCCAGGGCACAAAGTTGGAGGTCTAGGCGGTAAAGCTAAAGTAGGCTTATAATAAACATTTATGTCATAATTTTTTCCCAGCATCCTAGCTATAGCTGAAGCCACTATGCTAGTGTCGAGTTCTCTTACTCGGGGTAGGAGATCTTTTCCGTGGATAATGTTTTCTATTCCTTCCTCTTTGGCAAAAACTTTAATGCCCCACTCGACAATGGGATCCAACTCTTCGACGACTAATACTTTTCCCTCAACGTTATCGAAAAATTCCTTCACCAACCTCCTAGGCAAAGGATAAGTACTGGTGAGTTTTAGCACCGTTGCCTTATCGTAAACGCCTAACTCCATGAGGGCTTCAACAGCATAGTTATACGCAATACCACTGGCTATTACTCCGAAAGAACCATCCCCCTTCTTTAGGAAATTGTACTTAAACTCGTGAAGAGAATCGGCCAGTTTTTCGATGCGATTAATAGCCTCCTCATGGAGACGTCTACTATTAACCGGTAACAAGACCCATCTGCTGAAATCTCTCCGAAAAACCCCCGCTCTCTCCGGCTTCTTAAGCTCGCCTAATACCACGTTTCCACGGACGTGGCATACGCGCGTCGTCGGCCTAAGGAATACTGCGGTTTTGTATCTCTCAGAGAGATCGTAGAGATCTCTGGTTAAATCCTTAGCTTCGCTTGGCGATAAAGGCTCGAAGACTGGAATATAGGCGTGCATGCCATAGTACCTGTTGTCTTGCTCGTTTTGAGAACTATGCGCGTTGGGATCATCCGCTGTCACTATAACTAATCCACCTTCGACGCCCGAATAACCGAGGCTCATTAGTGGGTCGGAGGCCACGTTTACTCCTACATGTTTCATAGCAACAGCCGCTCGCACTCCACACATAGAAGCCCCGATGGCGACTTCGATAGCTACTTTTTCATTAGTCGACCACTCGACGTAAATGCCAACTTTCTCCGCTACCCTGCTTAAAGCCTCTATAATCTCAGTAGAGGGGGTCCCGGGATAAGCTGAGGCTACCCCTATACCAGCTTCTAGCATGCCCCTCGCTATAGCCTCATTACCCATCAAGAGAACTTCCTCGCCTGAGGGAGCTAAAAGATATTTAGTCATAGAAACACCATGATAAACCAATGGGCTCAGTCTTATAACAATAATGCTAGACCTGCGATAGGGTAAAATATCACGTAGCGTTTAAAGAACTGTGGACAAGCAAGCTAACATAAGGGTAGTATTATCCTATATACATGCTGAGAAACTCTCTGAAATAAGAGTACCGCAAATACAATTCCAAATACAGATAACGCTACCAAGTGGAGAAGCACAAACTTCCAAGCAAGAACTCCGAATACCATACGTTTTTAACTTAAGTAGCACGCCTCCAATTCTCAACGTCACTCTTAAAGGAGTAGTGGTGGTTTCCGGAGACGAAAAAGAGCTAGAAGATTTAAAGAAAAAACTTAAAGAAAGAAAAATACCAAAAGAACTAATCCAAGCTACAACCCAGTACACGATGTTCGAAGCCATGTTGCTAGCGCGCGAACTAGGAATACCCCCACCAATGCCCCTACC
>JALURF010000098.1 GCA_027017165.1 Thermofilaceae archaeon | reverse complement strand
TTTGATCGGCTTGCGGAGCTTTAAAATCTAAACCGCACACTCTAACTCTGCCCGCGATTGCCCCAGCCACGAGCATAAAAGAAGCCGAGGAATAATCGCCCGGAATCTTAAAACAGGTCGGTCTATACCCATTACCTACGGGTTTAAACCAGTTGTAGTCTTCCCGTAGAATTCTCACGCCGAAAGCCTCCATAACGTAGAGAGTGGCATCTACGTAGGGTTTAGAAACTAGATTCTCAACCTCTATCTCAAGGTCAGCTAAAGGTGATATTAGAAGTAGTGAAGACACGTACTGGGAACTTAGAGAACCATCTACTCGGACTTTTTCCCCCTTAATTGGTCCTATAACGCATACTGGAGGATAGCCATTTCTAGAATATACCTTTACGCCCAGTTCCTTGAGCGCTTTTTCGAGAGGCTTTATAGGTCTTCTTAAAAGCGAGAAAGGGCCTATAAATACCGTGGCTCCACGTTTTAAAGCCGCAACTCCCATGGAAAACCTGAGCGTCGAAGCCGATCTTCGGCAGTTCACTACGCCTATTTTTCGCGGTATCTGCTCGACTCCTTTAACGGAGGGGAGGGAAACTCGCCCTCCGAAAACTCTAACCGCGTCTATAGAAGCTAGGGTATCGCCGCAAATTAACGCGTTATCGATTCTAGACACTCCGGGTGACAATAAAGCGGTGAATAGAGCCCTATGAGTATAACTCTTCGACGGCGGAGCTTCAATAGATCCATTTACTTCGGAAGGTCGGATTCTTATTATCCTCTTAAACATGTCTCCACGACCTCACCTTTAAAATTCAATTTGCGCGTCCACTCTACTACGTCGCCAACTATGGCTATCGCGGGACCAGTCCCCGAGAGACCGGCTGTAATAGCGCCTTTTTCGATAGCTTTAAGAACTAGTGAAGTATCGTAACCTAAGGCTAAAGAACACAAAATACCGTTGAGAAAGAGGGCTTCTTTCCAATCTCCGCTTAAAGCCATATTCCATATTTTTTCAAAAAATGTTTTCAGTTGTTTGAGCTGCTCTATTTTCAGGTGAGATTTCTTAACCGTGAATAACGGCGCTAAAATAACGGTCTTAAGCCTGGGTACTTCAACGCGTTTAACCAATTCCTTCTCTCTATTATCCGTTAAACATAAACCGCCTAGCGCCGAAGCACAAGCATCATCGAAAGCCCCGGTTATCGATACTCCAGAAATCAAATTCGCCTCAGCCGACATCTTCGCTATTTCAAGAGAAGACAATCCTAAACCGAGGGCATCTGACACACCGGCTATAACGGCGTTAGCCACCGCGCTACTCGTCTTTAAACCTCCACAAGCCGGTATCTCCGATTCTATCTCAACAATCACCCCCGTCTCCAATCCAATCCGCTTTTCCAACACCCTTAAAACTCCTTCGAGGAGCGAATTATCATATTGGACATCTTTACCCCTTACACGGCTACGTCCCTCCACAACCCCCTTCTCGACGAGCTTTACTCTAGCAACAACCTTTAAATCAACGCCTATCGCCGCGCCCTTAAAAGCGGGTATGGCGTTAACTACTGTTATTGCTCCATAAGCTACTCCTACTCCTTCAATCATCCTTCATGGCCCCCAAAGCGATGCTCCTAAGCCTAACTGGATCAGCTCTCCGCTTAAACCAAAGTTCGATATTTTTGGCGGCCTGATAGGAGAGAAGCCATAAACCGTCTATCACGCGGCAACCCCGCTGCTTTGCCTCTTTTAATAAGCGAGTTTCTAAAGGATCGTATACAGCATCGATAACTAAACATTCTCTCTCTAAAAGTCGCGGCGGCAGAGGTATAGCGGAAGGATTTTTCATACCTACGGGTGAGGCATTAACTATAACATCAAATTGTCCCGCTATATTATTCCAGGCTTCAGCGGCTTTAAAGCCTTCAGCTTGAATTCCATATTTTTCCCTGACTTCGCTGGCCAGGTTTAACGCGGTGACGCCGCTTTTACTCACTATAAGCAACTCTTCTACAAAATCCGCGATTACATGCGCTACTGCCCTAGCATAACCACCCGCTCCCACCAGAAGCGCTCTTTGAACCTGACTAACCCTCCAATCCCGCAGTACAGCTTTAAAGCCTAAGGCATCTGTATTATAGCCGATAAACTCTCCATCTTTTACGACCACCGTGTTTACCGCTCTAATTAATTCCGCCAAGGAGTCTACTCTATCGAGCAGACGTGTTATAGATAGTTTATGCGGCATAGTAATGTTAAAGCCTACGATTCCGAGTCTCCTGAAAAGGCGAATTACTCTCTCCAACTCTCTCTTTTTCACCTTTAGAGCGAAGTATAGCGCGTTTATTCCTTCCTCTCTAAAAAAGCAGTTGTAAATTGCCGGGCTCAGAGAATGAGCCACTGGGTCTCCGATAAGGCATAAGAAACCTTCAACTACTTCAGCTTCAGTAACCTCCACAGTTTCCTCACCTCTTGAATCGATAACTGGCCTGGAGCTAGAGGCTCTCCGGGCAGGGAAGCGTAGGTGAAGGGAGATCCCATAAACGGGCACAGTACTCGAGATAAAGCACCGAATCTGCCCATGCAGAAAGATATCACTGGAATTTTGCTCTCAGATACTAACTGTAGGCATACCAAATTATCCCTGGGCTCATTAGCGTAAGTTATCACTTTTGCTATATCGCCTCCTAAATCACTGGCATATGTTACAATTTTTCTTAGTTTATCCAAGCCTGGGGTTGAAGAAAAGTCGTGGTAAGATAGTATTATTCTGGCTTTTCTACTCCTAATCTCATTAACGAGTCTCCGCACACCGTTGCCGAAGAAAATCTCTAAATCTATGTAGCTCGCTATACTCGCGGATTCTAGGAGAATTTTGCTCCTCTCCTCATTGGAGAACGAATTTCTACCTCCTTCGCCCTTCCGCCTAATAGTAACTACTACTTCTCCCTTTCTTTCGAGTCTCTCGATTAAATCTAAAACCTCGCTCAGCTCGACGGGCGGAGTTAACCAATCAAGGCGTAGCTCTATCAAATCCGTATACCTTAAAGCATCTTCAGCTTTTACCGCCAGTTCCTCAACAGTAGCCGCGCCAACGCTAATGCAAATTCTCATACATGGTTACCTCTAAAGCCTCTTTAACCAAGGACATCGGGACGTCCTCAACTATTCTAACATCACCTATCTCCGCGGGAAGCGCGAAAACAAGCTTGCCTTTCCACACCTTTTTATCGCACTTGATAAAATCGAGCAACTTCGATGAAGGAAAACGGTGGCGAGTAGGTAAGCCTAACAGATTTAAAATCCCCTCCACTTCCCCTCTCCCATTAAAACCGAACATCTTTTCTCCCATTACAGCCTCCGCCACAAGCCCCATCGCTACGGCTTCTCCATGACTTACATTGAAACCAGACGCAGCCTCTATAGCATGTCCAACTGTATGGCCTAAATTCAGTACCATTCTATCTCCTTTAACTTCCATCGGGTCTTTAGCCACAATTTCCATTTTCACGTTAACACATTTCTCGATAATCCTCTCCAAGAGGTTTAGATCACGGTTTAGCAAGGCTTTCACATTACCTTTTAAAAGCGAGTAAACCTCTTCGTCTATTAAACCGTATTTTACGACCTCCGCTAAACCACTTTTATAGTCTTTTTCCGGGAGAGTACTAAGAGTGTTTGGATCAATTGCGACTAACCGTGGATGATAAAACGTCCCGATAATATTCTTTGAAAT
>JALURF010000097.1 GCA_027017165.1 Thermofilaceae archaeon | reverse complement strand
GTCTATTTTTAGTGATCAATATGAGGCCTCTATTAATGGCAACCGCGGCGATTACAATATCTATCGCTGGGGCTGGCTTGCCGATTTTATAAAGGTCTTTAGATATTGTCATAGCTAACGTATAGCTAACGTATAATCTCTTGCATTAGGGTAGAAGCCTTTCACTTTCAGTATTTTAGGATATTCGACTACGTTAAGCGCTGTAGTATAGCCTTTAAGAGTTTTCTTACTTAACCCTATGAGTGCGCTAGTATCGTAGAGAATCGCTTCCATTCGGCCTCCCTCATACGTCTATAGTGTTCTTTAGCTTTCTCTAAGTCTATCTTATCCAGTTCTTCAGCAAAATCTTCGCCAAGCTCTTTTAACAATTCTTCTGTATCTATTTCCTCCTCTAATTTTTTCAGATATTCGATTATGGCTTTACGAGCTATTTCGCTCCATTTTACCTCTGGGTGTTTTTTCATCTTCTCATAAATTTCCCGCGGAATAGATAGAGTTAATATTAGGCATTTCACATATATCTGTGCTTTAATATATAAGTATGATTAATTCACATACCCTATGAAACGGAAAGAATATAGAGACTTTAGCGAAAATTTGATACTTAAAAACATAAGGGAAAAAGTTGAAAATAGCGAACCTGTATTTTATGACTAGCGAAGGTGATGATCATGATTAGAAAAAGTAAGCAAGAGAGATTATGGTTCATCATTTTAATATTGTTTATACCATGTCTGCTCAATATATCCATCTCCACCATTATCGGTTTTATAACTGTGAGAGCGGCGCTAGCTGAAGGTAAATCATTTGAAGAAATCGGAGTAAATATCATGCAGAACATCTTTACGTACAACTTCTACTGGTCTATAATTCAGGTAGGGCTAGGTCTTTATCTAGTGAAACTCATGGG
Organism: Thermofilaceae archaeon; assembly: GCA_027017165.1. GTDB lineage: Archaea > Thermoproteota > Thermoprotei > Thermofilales > B69-G16 > B69-G16. Next base: position 2,825 of record JALURF010000097.1, on the reverse strand, counting down.
CGGTTATAAATGGCTGAAAGATCAGTTTAGCTTCGAAGATTTCTCCCTAAGCCCTGTTAAAAGCGTGTTGTTAATCTCGGCTTTATTCATCGTAGCGTCTGCGCTGATATGGAGCGAGCAGTTAATTGTAGCAAGTTTTTACGGCGGCTGGAGGCAATACATGGAGTATTGGAAAAGTATAACTCAAATTCTTCCCTTCTGGTCTAAAGCTTATATGGTGTTTATCGCTCCCTTCACCGCTGGGATATTTGAGGAGATTATATGGCGTGGCTACGGCATTAGTAAGCTTGAACAGCATATGAGTACTACTAAAGCTGTAATAGTTCAGGCCATTGCCTTCGGCTTTTGGCACGGCATCTCACTCCATACGCTGGTGACTGCTCTTATAGGCTTGACCTACGGGCTTGTTTACGTTAAGAGAAGACGGCTTTTGAACATATCGATAGCGCATATCGTAACAAATATCGTGGGTTTCTACTTCGCGTTTATGGCTTAGGGTATCGGCTTTTTCCCTGGTAAAAACTGTTTCTTTTCCTCTTTTAATTTCATCAACAGTCCTCTTTCATAGAAGAATTCAGAGAGCTGGTTTAAGAGCTCTCTCCATCCAGGCACCTTATCTTCGTTTTTAACAGTAAGCTCTAGAGATATATCAAAACTATACGGCTTCTCAAAGAGATCTACTAATTCTTTATATCTTTCTACGACATACCTGTCTTCAGGTTTAAACCCTTTTTCTTCGATTAAGAATTTAGCAATTTCATAAACTTCTCTAGCCTCGGATAGCTTTCGCGGAGTTTTCTCTTTAGAGAATAGGTAATCGTAGAGCACACCTTCAATATAGGTGATTACTTTCCTTTGAGGATCTATTTTAACAGCGCTCCAAGAGTGCTCAGAAGAGATTCTTATCTTAAACTCTTCGACCGACAAAACTTTAAGCATGGCAGGGGGAGAAGCTCCGATTTCCGCTTCAATCGTGTACTTGCCCTCTTCTTCAAATCTTTCTATCCTCGGAGGATAATAGTGTAGTCGAAAACTTAGTTTTTCTAAATCTAATACAGCTTCCGCTTCACCGACGATATCTGTAAACGCGTAGCTCCAACCTCTTTCCTTAATTTCATCGAGAAACGGCTTTAAATCCGGGTAGAATTTTAAAATCTCCTTCTCGCCTAGGTCGAGTAAACCCTTAAACTTTATTCTAGCCATACAATCCCCATATTGGTTTTCACAACCTTATTTAAGGAAATCCTTATATCTATCGAAGTTCTATATATATCGAGGTTCGATAATGAAGGGAGAGGTAAGAGAGTTTAAGAGAGAATTATTAAGCGTGGCTTATACTCTGTTAACGTTGCTGATTATTAGAAATTACCCAAGGCCAATATACGGGTATAAGATTATCCAATTGGTGAATTCTTTAAGTGATGGCAAGATAGTATTTAAAGAAGGCACGCTATACCCCGTTTTGAAAAAACTTTCGAAACTTAAATTGTTGAATTCTTTTTGGGGCTTGGCCGGGAACGGTCCTCCGAGGAAATATTATACGATCACGGAGCTTGGAGAGAAGTGCCTTGAGGATTTATTGTTGATGTGGGATGAAATGGTTCAGACTATTAACATGGTGAGGGAGAAATTAGAGAGAGGTGAAATTACGTGATAGTCTGGGTTTTCCTTCTCTCGATTTTTATCATATTGATGGGAATAATAGCTTATATTGTAGCGCCCAGGATGGAGCCTAACCCATGGTTTGGTTTTAGAGTAGGCTATACTTTAATAGACAGGAATGTCTGGATAAAAGGTAATAAGTTCATTAGTAAATTATTCATCGCTGATGGGGCCTTATTCGCTGTTTTATCACTCTTACTACCGGATAGCGCCTTAATACCAGTTTTAATACTGTTTGAAATATCAGTTATGGCTTGTATGGCGGTTGCAGTAGTGTACGTGGATGAACTAGCGGAGAGAACCACCGGTAGGCGTCCCGAAGGAGATGTCTCTAAGATTATTCCTATAAGGCTTGACCCTAGAACGGTGAAATACCCCGCTATATTATCTGTATTCTATCTAGCGTTGATATTTACAATATTATCGACTATTAACCTTCTTCCAGATGTTATAGCTGTACATTTTAATCTTCAAGGTGTTCCAGATAGATACGAGTATAGGCAGGAATTCGCGATATCTTTTATAGAGGTAATAACGCTTGAATACGCGTTCTATATAGCGTTTTACCTGCTCGCGAGATATAAGCCGTTGATATTCTACAAGCCTAAATTAGGGCTTTCGACTACAGAATTCGTGAAACTGCTCTCGTTAATCTATGGCATGATATTCACAGTCGTTGGAATAGGCTATACTATTATATTCACGTATAATTTCTGTGGATACCATCTGATTCCCGTATATACTATAATTTTTCCAATTGTAGGAATTCTCTTAACCATTTTTATTTTCGTTGTCAAGATAGCTGGAAGGAGGTGAGTATATGGTTAATCCTTGGCTTTCTCTAGCGGGTTTCGGAATGGTAGGCGTCGGGCTTGCGGCGTTATTCTACTGGAGTAGATATAAAAGGGCAAGGACTATCTTCTACGGAATAGGCTTATTAGCTTGGTTTTTAGCTATACTGATTAAAGTAGTCCTAGATTTAACAGTGACTTCTCCAATACTAGGTTTGGCACCATCCGAGTATCGTGTTTTAACGGCGTGTCTCTACTATGGACTAAGAACCGGAGTATTTGAAGCCGGTATTCTCTACATCTTTCTTACAAAGATGAAAATTGAGAAAATAAGTTTCGAAGATGCGGCAGGAATTGGAATAGCCTACGGGG
>JALURF010000096.1 GCA_027017165.1 Thermofilaceae archaeon | reverse complement strand
AGTTAAGAATATGGAAGGTGGAAGGAGGGGAACTCTTAGAGAATTAGAAGAAGCATACTTCTCGCTGAGGGACTGGGAGGCCAGGGAAAACGCTAACATAGACTTATCATATGGCGGCTTCATAAAGTACATGCTGGATAAACTGTTGAAAAGAGAAGAAGTTCTCATCGAATACCTGCCTCGAGAAGCGGTAGAAAGCACTTGAAAGGTTATATCCACATACATAAGCTACAGACTGCTTAAGACAGGTCTTATAACTCCTGGTACTACTTCTAAACCGCCTAAACACTTCGATACAGCTCTATCTCAACTAGTCAGTTTCTTTTACTCAGTATCTCAAGAGTGGACCGGGGCCCAGGCGGTAAGCGGGTTCGATCTGTGCACGGCCCCGTTCATAGCCAAGGATGGACTAGGCTATGAGCGGGTTAAACAGGCGCTACAAAGGATGATTTTTGACCTAAACTACCCCGGAAGGCTGGGGTTTCAATCTCCATTTACGAATATAACCATACTCTTAGATACGAATAAGCGGATTTTAGAAAGCGAGGCGGTGGTGGGAGGAAAGGCCGCCGGAACTCTAGGAGATTATGTAGAAGAAGCAGTTTTTGTGGCTAAGGCTCTCTTCGAGCTCTACATGGAAGGAGATGGAATCGGACAACCCTTTACATTTCCAATACCGACTATAATGTTAACGAGAAATTTCGACTGGAATGGAAGAAGATGGGACGATTTTGTGGACATTCTATTTAGGGCTGTAGCCCTTAGAGGATCTGCCTATTTCCTCAACGGATATTCTGTGAATGTTGAGGCTTTATATTCGATGTGTTGCAGACTCGTGGTAGATGTATCGAAAATTACAGAACTAGAATTAAAACCTGCGAGTGAGTTAGAGAGTTTTTTGAGAAAAAGCAGACACGCGTATGGAATATGGGCTACCGGATGCTACCGGTAGCGTAGGAGTAGTCACAGTGAATTTGCCGAGATTGGCGATAGAGAGCAGAGGAGAATGGAATAGATTTGTAGACTCGCTCAGAGACTTATTAGAACTGGCTAGAAACATTCTCAAAATTTTACGGAGTAGATACGAGAAAACTTTGAGGGCAGGGCTTATGCCCTTGACTAAAACCTACCTGGGCACTCTCTTAAATCATTACAGCACCGTAGGTCTTATAGGTCTTCCCGAGGCGGCAGCTAATTTCATAAGAGAACCCGAACTATGGGAGGAATGCGGGAAAAGAAAAATCAAAGAAGCTATTAGTATTGAAAAGCGGATAGTAAAAGAGGTTAGAGAAGTCATTGAGGAGTTGGCGGATGGAATTCTCTATAACGTGGAGGAAATTCCGGGGGAGAGCACCGCTTATAGACTCGCTATGCTCGACTACGCTAGGTTTAGGGAGAAGGTAGAGAAGGGAGACGTGTTTATACCAGGAGACGGTTCGACATTCTTTTACAGCAACAGCATCGTACCCTACTACGCGCCAGTACCGATAGCTACAAGAGCTTTACTGGAGAGCGAGGTACAGAAAGAGTTTACCGGAGGAGTTATGATGCATCTCTTCCTCTACGAAGCAGCCGACTACGAGGCGTTGAAGAAGCTCGTTTACAAATTGGCGACTTCGACTAAGCTCGTGTACTTTAGCATAACCCCGGCCGTGAGCGTGTGCAGGAAATGCGGTTGGCGAGGAGTTGGGGTTTACGATACTTGCCCGAAGTGCGGTTTTCAAGTGGATGTATGGAGCAGGATTGTAGGATATTACAGGCCTATTAGAACGTGGAATATTGGAAAAAGGCGGAATTTAGGAGTAGATATCACTACGGAAGTAGAGGAGAGTTGAGAGCTAGGTGAGATATACGTTTTCTAAAGTTAAGATTTCGGGATGGATCGAGACATCGCTCGTAGACGTGATAGGTCATGTATCATTCTCCGTGTGGTTTAGCTACTGTAATTTCAGGTGTCTCTGGTGTCAGAACCGCCCCGTAATTATAGGTGAGAAAGTTTTGGAAATAGATGTCGATAAACTAGTAGAAACAGTTAAAGAGCACGCGTGGCTTGTGGATTTCCTCCACGTAACTGGCGGAGAACCTACTTTACAACCCGTACAATTGACCGAACTTTTTAAATGCGTGAAGGAGAGAACTAATCTCAAGACAAGCCTGTCGACTAATGGATCCCGCCCAAACGTGATACAGAACTTGCTTAAAGAAAACCTCCTAGACCACTTAGCTATAGACGTAAAAGCCCCTATAGATGATGAAGAATTATATGCTAAAGTGATAGGCCTTGAGAAGGGAGACGTAGTCAGAAGTGTGGCTGAAAGTTTATCCATCGCAGTTAAAAACTTAGATTTTATTGAAGTGAGAACGACACTGGTCCCTAGATTACTAGAAGTAAAGGATATGGGAAACATAGCTAAGTATTTATCGACGCTCGGGAAGATAAAGAGGGGGCGCAGGTTCATTTACGTAGTTCAACAATTCTCTCCAAGCGAAACTGTGTTAAACGAGGAATATAGAAGGATGAGAAGAGGAGAACCAGAGGACGTGCTGAAGGCCGCTAAGATGGCTTCGAAATACCTAGACTGGGAGATTTACGCTAGAACTCTAGATATAGGAGTAGTAAAGATTAAATAATTATAATCAAAGCTTCCAGACTGAGGTAATTAGAAATCTCCTTAACGCCGACGACTTATAAGAAATAGTGCTTAAGAGCAACATAATGAATCCGGCGCTAAACGATAAGCCCCAGTATGACTGTGCCGAGGTAAGCGCTTGCTGCTTTAAAACTTAACCATATCCTGTTCCTATCACCTCTAACGGCAGAGGTTCCTATCATCATAAGCGCGGTGTAGGCAATAACGGTCAGGACTAGACCAATCACAGATATTACTCCCATAGCGTACATAGCAATGACGCAAAGCTCGGCGAGAGTAAGAGTGAGCAAAGCCGCTATGACTCCTTTGCGCTCCCCTACGATAACTGGGAGCATGGGTATGCCAGCCTTTCTGTAATCGTCTTTATAATAGGCTGCTAATAGCCATATATGAGTCATAGACCAGAAGGCTATGAGAAGAGTGAATAAGAAACCTTCTTCACTAAGTCCCCTTACGGCTGACCAGCCGCCCAGCGCTGGCATGCCTCCCGCGAAGCCCCCGATCACGACGCTGAGAAAAGTTCTACGTTTCAGTAGTACAGTGTATAGGAAGATGTCTATGGCAAAGCCTAGAAAACCCGCTAGGAACACCCAGAAATTGAGATATGCCGCTAAAGTCAGTCCCATTGCCACTAAAGCTAGCGATATTGCTAGAGCTTTGCCCGGATCTAGGAGGCCTAGAGGTAGTGCGTATCTGTGCCTGGTCCTCTCCATGATGGAGTCTATATCTCTGTCGAAGTACATATTGACGCCAGTAGTGCCTGCCACGGTTAAGGCTGTGGATAAAGTGAAAAATAAGAGGTCGATAAAGTTCGGCCTTAACTCACATGCTTTCAAGTAGGCGGCTGCTCCGGACAATACTAAGAACAGCGTCTGTCGAGGCTTAAAGAGACCCGTTATGCTCTTAACGAGTTTCGTTCGCGACATAGCCAGCCTTTACGACTCGTTTTATGGCAACTTATATCTTCTTCTTTCATATAAATAATGTTCAATAAGTCGATTTTAATAGACTTTATGAACCTACCCCGGAAGAAATTAGAGAACATTAACAAATCATCTCATCGGACCAAGATCTTTTAAAGAATCAACTAAGGTTGTATTCCTGTTTTATTG
>JALURF010000095.1 GCA_027017165.1 Thermofilaceae archaeon | reverse complement strand
CTGTAATACAACTTACTGAATAAATCTCCAATTTTTAAGTTTTGGAGCACGACTTTTTTTATCATGTCTGTATAACTTGAAGTTCCACCGTTTAAAACAGCAGATGCCGAGAAAGCGCTTATCCACCCGCTTATCAATGCTTGATAAATTCCCTCTCCACTCCAAGGATCGCCTAAGCCCGCCGCGTCGCCAACGAGGATAACTCGTTCTCCTTCAAGAACAGCACGAGAGTCTCCAACTGGTATACACCAGTACTTCAACACTCTATCAGCTCTAACTCCGAATTTATCTTTGACATATTGTAAAAACTTCTTTAGTGAAACTCTTAAATTCCGATGATCGGATAATCTACAGCCTATGCCCACATTAATGTAACCGTTTTTGGGAAATATCCATCCATATCCGTTTCTTAAGTATCCCAAGCATAGTTCAATATACTCTAGATTTTGCTTACAGGGTACTTCCGCTACAGCCGCTAAAATCAGCTTATCCTTAGCTCTCATAGTTCTCAGCTTTACGAGAGCGGCGACTCTTCCAGCTATACCATCAGCCCCGATTACAAAGTCGACTTTAAAGCGTTTTCGCCTAGTTTTTAACTCAAAATATCCATTTTTCTTTTCCATTTTTATTAAAGGCTCATTTTCAAAGAATAGAGCACCCGCATCTACGGCTCTACGCGCTAAGTATTGATCGAAAAATCTGCGGCGTACAGTTTCTATAGCGTTCGGAACTTCAATAGTCGTTTCCAAGCCTTTAACATGCGTAAGTTTTATAACGTCAATCTTCTTCTCGATATAGCTCTCGTCGTAAAGTCCAAACTTTTTCAGAGAATCTACGGTTTTTATAGTTAAGCCGCCGCCACAGGGCTTATCTCGAGGAAAAACATCCTTTTCCAGCAAAACCACATCAAAGTTTCTTCGCGCTAGAAAATAAGCCGCCGTAGAGCCCGATGGTCCCGCTCCGACCACTGCCACTTCGTATCGTTTCATAGTAGCTACACATTTTATAAATTGTCTAGATCAGCTCTACCTTCCAAAACCCCGCTTTCGAGTATTGCATCTAAAACTTTCTCGAGCTCGCCCCCTACCTCCTTAGCCATATTCTTCACAATAACCGCTGGAATCTTTTTAAGAATACTTGTATTTTTACTCGCAAAGCGCTGTAAGGAATCGGCGGCGAACACTGCCTGTTCTATATACGATGCGGTGAGTTTAAGCCCTACCTTCCAAATATCTCCCTTAGCTTCAAGAGCTTTAGCACTACCACTTTCCTCTTTACCTAAAAGTAGCCCAACGATATCATCCACGACTTGATATGCACAGCCTATATTATACCCATAAACGCCAGCCATGCGAGCTGCCTCAACCCCGGCCACGGCGCCAGCGCCTATAAAACAAGCTGCTTCAAAAAGCGACCCTGTTTTTAAACCTATAATTTCATCATACGTTACCTCGCGCTTTACTCCATCCCGATCATATAGGATATCTAATAATTGTCCGAGAGAAGCCCTCCTCCAAGCATCTACGGCTAGTTTGGCAAGCCAATCTCCCTTTCTGGCTATAGTTAAGACTCCAGTCGATACCATCACGTGAGGCAAAATTAAAGCTATATCTAAGCCATACCTAACCCACACGGCCTCTTTCCCCCTCCTCATTTTAGAGCCGTCGATGACATCATCGTGAATCAGACTAGCCGAATGGGCTATTTCCATAGCACAAGCCAAATCCATTAAATCGCGCCTATTTCCTCCCAGAATTTCTCCCATAAGTATAAGCAACGTGCCCCTAAGCTTTTTTCCTCCAGAAGTAGCGTATTCTATGATATCGGCCAATTCCCTGCTAAAATTCTTCTCTATAAATACTGTGAGATATTCTTCTAGTTCGGAAGCGATGCTCTCTAGATGTTCCTTGACGCTGTACTCCGCTCCTCCATCCGATATGTCCATACTCTTCGCTATCTAGAATCATGTTAAATAGATAAATTTTTCACATCAAGTTATATCAACATGTTAAGTGAAAAGCAGCTACAACCTTCACTCCTTTATCAACCAACTCGTTATATTTCCTCCATACTTCTCCCGTGGGTCCTTCGATAAGCTCTACACCTCTCGTTTCAAGATATTCTTTAACCTCACTTGTTACCTCCATATACCCGTAATATCCTTTACCAACTATCAAAACTTCGGGTTTTTCCCTTTCTAATACCTCGATGATATCTTCGAGATGTAATCTATGCCCTTCTCTCCTCCACCAGTTGGGATAGATATTATCCCGTGTTAGTATTAAATCTCGAGTATACGTCTTCCCATCTATAACGATTCTTCCAAAACCGTATTCCCGAATTTTCATATCAAGATAAATGAAATAATAAAAGACTATTTATTTGTTGAAAGCCACGGATATAGGCTGTAGAGTTTTTCAATAGACTTCTTAACTTTCTCCTCTGGATACTCGTAAGCGGGGAGCTTACCCGTCAAGTACTCGTCGTAAGCTTTTAAATCTAATAAGCCATGCCCGCTAAAGTTAAATAGTATAACTTTCTCCTCTCCCTGCTCTCTAGCTTTAATTGCCTCATCTATAGCCGCTTTCACAGCGTGAGCTGTCTCCGGAGCTGGTACGTGTCCCTCTACTCTAGCGAAAAGCCTCGCTGCGTCGAAAACTTCGATCTGGTTATACGCTACACTCTTAAACAAGCCGTGTTTTACAAGTAGACTTAACGTGGGCGCGGCTCCGTGGTATCTCAAACCGCCAGCGTGTATAGGAGGCGGTATAAAGTCGTGGCCGAGCGTATACATCTTTAACAGAGGCGTAAGCCTGGCAGTATCGCCGTGATCATACGTGTAAAATCCCTTTGTCATTGAGGGGCTTGCGGTCGGCTCCACCGCTATAAACTGGGTATCTTTTGGAGCTTTACCAGCTACCTTCATATAATAGAAGGGGTAAGAGATGCCAGCGAAATTGCTTCCTCCACCTACACATCCTATAATTACATCGGGGTAATCTTCAACTTTTTCTAACTGCTTTAACGCCTCGAGGCCTATTATAGTCTGGTGTAAGAGGACATGGTTTAGAACGCTACCGAGAGAATACTTGGCATCTTCATGAGTAGCGGCATCTTCTACAGCCTCGCTGATAGCTATGCCTAAACTGCCCGGATTATCCGGATCCCTCTCCAATACACTTCTCCCGGCTTTAGTACGGGTGCTTGGACTCGGGATGACTTCAGCCCCCCACAATTCCATTAAAACTCTACGATAAGGTTTCTGTAAGTAGCTTACCTTAACCATGTATATAGTAACTTTTAGATCAAAGAGATTCGTCGCGAAAGCCAGAGCAGAGCCCCACTGCCCCGCGCCGGTTTCCGTCGTGAGACGTTCAACCCCTTCCTTAACGTTATAATAGGCCTGCGCCACAGCCGTGTTAGGCTTATGACTTCCGGGAGGACTAAGCTCAAACTTATAGTATATCCTAGCTGGGGTTTTCAGTGCTTTCTCTAATCTAACAGCGCGGATAAGCGGAGTCGGCCTCCATAAAGTGTACACATCTCGTACCTCATCAGGTATGCTTATCCACCTATCCGTGCTAACCTCCTGTCTTATAAGCTCCATCGGAAATATCACGCTTAAATCTTCAGGCGTTAAAGGCTCGCCGTTAGGCTTTAACGGCGGAGGGAGAGGTTCGGGAAGGTCTGGGAGTATGTTGTACCAATGTTTGGGGATTTCGTTTTCATCTAGGTAGATTTTTGTTTGCATGGGAGCCACCTGGAAATCTTCATTAATGTAGATATTTAAGCATTATTGTACAAAAATGTACAT
>JALURF010000094.1:2909-11414 GCA_027017165.1 Thermofilaceae archaeon | reverse complement strand
TAGTCAGCGCAGAGCAGGACTACCTTAAAAGAGCCAGTTGGGATGTCTTCGAAAACGCCAATATGAACATTAGCTACAGTAACTTCAGGAACTTCCTATTTGACCGCTTAATTAAGCGACCAGACGTCCTCAGTGCCTATCTGCCTAAAGAAGCCGTAAACGATCACTTAAGTGGCGAGTTTCATATTCATAAGCTTCCAGACTCACTGTTCATCCCGTACTGTATCGGGTGGAGTTTTAGGAGAATACTCAAAAAGGGATTGATAACTCCCTCTATAATTTCGAAGCCAGCTAAACACTTAGACACGGCGATAGCCCATTTGACCAATTTCTTCTTCTTTGGCTCTCAAGAGTATACTGGCGCGCAAGCGGCTTCCGGCTTCGACATATTCCTAGCTCCTTTCGTAAGACACGATGGACTACCCTATGAAAACATTAAGCAGGCTATACAACACATGTTGTTTAACTTAAATTATCCTGCGCGCGCCGGTTTCCAGTCTCCGTTTACAAACATTACAATCGTGTTAGATACGAGCAAGCAATACCTTAAAGAGAACGCCATCTTAGGAGGTAAAACTCTGCCGAATACACTAGAGGAGTATCTAGATGAAGCATTAATGATAAACAAGGCCCTCTTCGAACTCTTAATAGAAGGAGATGCGGGGCATCAGCCCTTTACTTTCCCGATTCCGACTTTAATGCTCACCAAGAACTTCGACTGGAATGGAAGGCGATGGGGCGAGCTAACAGATCTAATCTTCGAGGCTTTGGCCAAGAGGGGGGCCGCGTACCTATTGAACGGCTATGCTAGCAATGTAGAAGTCCTTTATTCTATGTGCTGCAGGCTAACCGTAGATACCAGTAAGATAAATAATAACAATTTCAAGCTTAAACTCCTACCCTCAGACGTTGAGGAGATAGAAGAGTACTTGACTAAGAATAGGCAGGCGTATGGTATATGGGCATTGCCGGACGCGACGGGGAGTATTGGAGTAGTTACGATAAACATGCCTAGACTGGCCTATTTAAGCAAGGGAGAATGGGATATATTCGAGGAGTTATTGTACTCGAAGATGGAAAATGCTCGTAAAGTCTTGCTGGCTTGGAGGAAGCGTTATGAAATGAGCTTGCGCTACGGCCTCATGCCAATCTCGAGGATATACTTAGGGCACTTTAGAAATCATTTCAATACTTTCGGTATTATAGGATTGCCCGAGGCCGCGGCCAATTTCATGCGTAATCCTAAGCTGTGGATAGACGTAGACCGCAGAGAGATAGGAGAAGCAGTGGCGATTATGAAGAAGATGGTTAGCATGGTTAGGAAGAAAGCCGAGGAGTATGAGGCGGTCGACGGCTATCTTTATAATGTAGAGGAGATCCCGGGAGAGTCTACTGGCTATAGGCTGGCTAGGCTGGATATGGAGTTATTCAGAGATGCTTGGAAGAGGGGAGAGTTGTTGATACCTAGCGACGGCATCGCGCCTTTCTACAGCAATAGCATAATTCCCTACTACGCTGACGTCTCTATAGCTGAAAGGGCTAGATGGGAGGGGGAGGTTCAGCAAGAATTTACCGGCGGGGTTATGATGCACCTGTTCCTACAGGAGAGCCCCGACCCCGTGGCTTTGAAGAAGCTTGTTAGGAGGATAGCCGAGAACACTAAGGTGGTTTACTTCAGCATTACGCCCACTATAGCGGTTTGCAGGAAATGCGGATGGAACTCTATAGGATTAATGGAGAAATGCCCCAACTGCGGCGCACAAGTTGACTTGTGGAGCCGTATTGTAGGCTACTACCGCCCGGTCAAAAACTGGAACATAGGCAAAAAAGCCGAGTTCAAGCTTAGAGTACATTACTCTATTGGAAGGTAGCGTTTTACAGGCATGTCTGAAAAAATCTCTGAATTACCTGCTTTTTTAAAAAACACGTATATTCTTATTGGAGGCTGGAAGGAGAATAGTCTAGTAGATGTCCTGGAATCGGTTTCTTTTACCTTATGGACTAGCCGTTGTAACTTTAAATGTCCATGGTGTGGAAATTCTAAATTAGCTAGAGGATTAGGAGAACGGAAAGTTCCAATAGCTGATATTATAAGAGCTTTAGAGAGAAACCTAGGTTTTATAGATTATTTCCATGTGACGGGGGGCGAACCTACTTTACAACATGAACCTCTCGAAGCTATGTTTCGATACATAGCCGAGAACCTGGCGGTTAAAAACAGTCTGGATACTAACGGATCGAATCCTCATATTGTAAAACGTCTCGCCAAATATCTCGACCACGTGGCTGTAGATGTTAAAGCACCTTTAAGTCAGCCCGATAAGTACTCTAGGATTGTAGGGCTCCCGCTTGGAGCTACGGTAGAGGCTATAGCTAAAATAAGGAACTGTATACTTTTCTTATGTAAAAAAGTACCATTTCTAGAGTTAAGAACTACGATGGTTCCGGAGATGCTAGGTATCGAAGATGTCGTGGAAATAGCTAAAGAATTAAGAAAACTTGTAGAAAATGCCGAGGCGCGCGTGGCTTTCGTAGTTCAACAATTTATACCCTATGAGAATATTCTGGATCCAGACTTTAAGTCAAGGCCTAGAACTGATCCAGAAATGGTAAAAAAGGCTGCAGAAAAAGTTTTAGAGATTTTACAGATCGATGTGTATTATAGGACTTTAGAAGATGGAGTAAAAAAACTACACTAGATTCGGGTTACCCCTTCTGATATAGTTCTAGTAATTCCAGCGGGGAATACCATTTCCCTCTCTTTAACATAGTATAGGTTACGGTGTACCTTAGGATTATATCGGTATCCATGAATCCCTCAAAGCTGTACTCGTCTACGCCGAGCGAGTGTACAAATTTCATGAAATCTACCATCTCAGCGCAGGGCACTTTAACTGCCGCGAATACAGATGCCCTATCCTCCAATATTATAGTTGAGCTATTGTACACGGCGTTTTTAGAGAAGGCGTGGAGGAACGCGTATAGGGAATCCTCATCTCTAAACCTTATATAGTGGAAGGTTATAGGCGCAGCTTCAAGAGGCAGTACTATCTTTACCTGGTTGAAATCCCACGCTTTTAATACGTGCTTCTTCCAGTGGTATTCTAAAAGCTGGGGCGATGCTTTTTTCCTCATACCGCCTATGCTTACAGATTTCTCCAATATTTCAGATATCTTGGTTAAGGGAGTATAAGCCCATTTCTCCTTCTCCTTTATTATAAACATATCCAAACTGTCTACTGGGATTTTAGATAGATCTTCTTCTATATATTCGGCGTCCCTCGCCAACTCTTTAACCATGTTCCAGTTAACGCCTACGCTTTTCCTGCGATACCAAGTAGCTTTCGATAAATCGGGTCTCCATTTTACAATTCTTTCGCCAGAGTATACTCTAATGGGTTTTTCAGGAAAAACGGCTAAGTAATCATCTATGTATTCTTCAGGAACATAAGCGTAGACTATTAGGCCATTTAGAGTCGATTTTATGAGATGCGATACGCTGATAGTATAGGGCGTGCCCCTCTCATAAGTCTCCAGTAAACGCTTATTTAGAGGATATATGGCTACAATAGGCTTTAGGCCTAGTTTTTTAAGTATGGGCTTAAAAGATATATGAATCTTGAAATCTTCTCTGAGTTTTTGCAGTCTTAGAGAGACGTAAGGCCTTGATAGCCGCGATTTTTCAGCTATTTCTTTAATTGTTATTGATTTAGGCGTAGCTTGTATTATCTTCCAATCGGCCTGGGTGATACCTATTCTCAAATTCATGGATTTTCATCTGACACTAACATTATTATATTTTTCTGTACGTTTTTCTAATTGCTAAGGTCCTCCGCTCGGATCCGGGTATGGAGGTAGGGGGTCTCCTCCATCAGCATAGACTTGTACTAAAAGTATAAGGAGAAACATGAAGAGATAGTACACGATACAGGGATCTGTTATTATTTTGTATATAATTTTCTTATACATGCTATCTATTTTATATACTGCATTGTACATATTTAATCTTAATTCTCAGATTTAAAATAATTGAATTTGATTGTACTATATGTAGCCGAGAGATCTAAGCCTTTTCTTAATTTCTTCTTCTTCCTCTGGAGAGAATGAGCTCTCTCCTTCCTCTCTAACTAACTCCTCCAGCATAAATACTACCAATTCTTCCACCGATTCAAAGCCTCCAGTATTCTTTATGTATTCCTCGGCTTTCTCGTACAGCTCTTTCGGTATTGATATGTTTATTTTCTCCTGCATACCGCCACCTTGAATGGTATTTATTTGAGGATTAAATTTTTATTGTCCATATTGAGAACACTTAATTAAATATAATTAACTCCGGTGAGAACGTGGGAGAGAGGAAATATACTACTGTAAGTATTCCGACAACGCTCTATAATAGAATTAAAAAGATAATTAAGGGGACGGGGTTTACTTCTGTATCTAGCTTTGTGACGTATGTGCTGAGGGAAATCGCCGCCGCGTATGAGGAAGAGGAGGAGTCTGAGCCTTTCTCCGAGGAGGAGAGGGATAAAATTATCGAGAAATTGAAGAAACTGGGTTATCTTTAAGGTGTGAAAATGGTTTCTAAACCCCATGGCGGGAGGCTGATAAACCGAGTAGTATCGGGGAGGAGGTTAGACCGCATTCGGGAAGAAGCGAGGGAGTTTAAAATTTTAGAGATTCCGCTAGATGTAGGCGTTGACGTGGAGAATATAGCATATGGAGTTTTCAGTCCTCTTGAAGGTTTTATGACTAGTGACGATTACTTTAACGTGCTCTACCACATGAGGCTGAGTAACGACCTCCCTTGGACTATACCTATAACACTGGACGTTTCGAGCAACGATATCAAAGGGTTGAAAGAAGGCGATGAGATCGCCATAATGTCTGAGGGTAAAATTATAGCAATAATGTCGATAGAGGAGATATATAGATGGGATAAACGCGAATACACTCGCCTAGTATATGGAACAGAAGACGTGAGACATCCCGGCGTTTTTAAGACTTTGCAGAGAAAAGATCTACTCATAGGAGGGAAGATATTTCTTATAGATCATTTGCCGAACCCCTATTACAGGTTTACGCTAAGACCAGTAGAAACCAGGATACTGTTTAGGGAGAAGAGATGGAAGACTATAGTCGGATTCCAGACCAGAAATGCCCCTCACCTGGGCCACGAGTACGTTCAGAAAGCCGCGTTGACGTTTGTCGACGGTTTATTTGTAAATCCTTTAGTAGGGTGGAAGAAAAAGGGTGATTATAGAGATGAGGTTATATTAACCGCTTATAGAGTTTTAATAGAAAACTATTATCCTAAGGATTCTGTAGTTTTAGCTGTGTTAAGGACTCCGATGAGATATGCTGGTCCTAGAGAAGCTATACACCACGCAATCATAAGAAAGAATTTCGGCTGTACCCACTTTATCGTAGGGCGAGATCATGCAGGCGTCGGCAACTACTACGGACCCTATGAAGCACAGGAGATATTCTACGAATTTCCCGATTTAGGCATAATACCCCTCTTCGTTAAGGAGTTTTTCTACTGTCGGAAATGCGGCGGCATGGTTAACGAAAAGGTTTGCCCGCACAGCTCAAAGTTCAGAGTTAAGATTAGCGGTACAGCGCTACGAGAAATGATTAAGAGAGGAGAAGTACCCCCTGAGACCATGATGAGGCGGGAAGTCGCAGAGGCTATATTAAGTTTTAAAAACCCGTTTATCGAGTGAAAGGTATGACTAGGCGTCTACTAGTAATAGGTTTAGACTGTGCGAGTCCCAAACTCCTCTACGAAGAATTCAGAGAGGAGCTTCCAACGTTAGAGATGTTGACTAGCGACGGCTTAAAAGCCGAGCTTATAAGCAGTCACCCTCCCATAACGATACCCGCCTGGAGCGTCATGGTGACCGGGAAAACTCCCGGAGAGTTAGGCTTATACGGTTTTAGACATCGAAAACCCGGCATGTACAACGATTTCTACATAGCTAATTCCCACTCTGTTAGAGAGCCTACAGTATGGAATTTTCTAGGTCGACGCGGACTTAAAACTATAGTTGTGGGCGTCCCGCCGAGCTATCCACCTAAACCATTGAGAGGCATTATGATAAGCTGTTTTATAACTCCAGGACCTGAATCTAGGTATACATTCCCCCCGACTCTTAAAAGAGAAATAGAGAGCAGATTTGGGAAATATATCTTCGATGTAGTTTATAGGAGCGAAGATAGAGATAGGATAATTAGAGAAGTTTGGGCTATGACGAAACAGCATTTCCAAGTGTTGCGCTATTTAGCGTCTACGTATAAATGGGATTTCTTCATGTTCGTCGAGATAGGGATGGATAGAATACATCACGCGTTTTGGGGTTATATGGATAAGGAACACCACAAATACATTCCAGGGAATAAATACGAAAACGTGATAAAAGAGTACTATAAGCTGGTAGATAGAGAAATAGCCGAGCTTTTGAAGATAATTCCTAAAGATACGGTAATTATAACTGTTTCGGATCACGGAGCTAAGAGGATGAAAGGGGCTTTTGCGGTCAATCAATGGCTCGCCGAAAAGGGGTATCTAAAGATAATAGATAAAGATGTAAAACCTGGGACTGAGCTTAAAGATGTTAAAATTGACTGGAGTAAGACTATCGCATGGGGTTGGGGAGGCTATTACGCTAGGATATTTCTCAACGTTAAGGAGAGAGAGCCCCACGGCGTTATAGATCCTAGAGAGTACGAGGAGTACAGGGATATGTTAGCCGAGGATTTAAAGAAGATTGAAGGCCCTAACGGGGAGAAATGGGATACCAAGGTGTATAAGCCGGAGGAGATCTACCCTGTTGTAAATGGTGATCCTCCCGATCTAATGGTGTACTTCGATGATTTATACTGGAGAAGCGCGGGGACTCTAGGGTGGAGCTCGAACTATCTTAAAGAAAACGATAGAGGACCGGATGACGCCGTCCACGACTGGCGTGGAGTATTTTCAATCTATGATCCAGAAGGGACGATCCGTTTTCACAAAAAAATTTTCCGTATTGAAGAGGTGAAGGACATCATTGTGGAGGTGATGGATGTTGGGAAATGAAAAAAATAGTAGGTTTTACTTTTATTACAAGAGGGGTTGGTGGTTTTGTCTGAGAAAGGTTGTGTAGTTTGGCTGACCGGGCTTCCGGGCTCTGGCAAGACTTCAATAGCTAGAGCCGTTGCCCGTGAGTTGCGAAACAGAGGTTTACGAGTCGAAGTTTTGGATGGCGATGAGGTTAGGCGGTGGCTTAGTCCGACCGAGGGATTTACTCGCGAGGATAGAGAACGGCATTTACGCAGAGTCGCTTATGTGGCTAAGCTACTGGCTAGGAACGGTGTTGTAGTTTTATGCTCTTTCGTTTCGCCGTACAGGAAGATTAGAAAGGAGATTAGAGATATAGTTGAGGATGAGGGCATCCCGTTTATAGAAGTATACGTTAAGTGTAGTCTGGAGGAATGTATTAGGAGAGATCCCAAGGGGTTGTATAAGAAGGCTTTAAGCGGCGAGATAAAACACATGACTGGAATAGATGACCCTTACGAAGAGCCGGAGAATCCAGATCTTGTTCTCGATTCAGAGAAGAGAAGCGCCGAGGAGAACGCTGAAGCTCTTATACGTAAACTTCGAGAAATAGGTTTTTAGGCTATTTCTTAAGCATTTTGAGCCCTTTATGAACTAGTGTTCTAAATTTATCGTCGACTAGGTAGAGGCAGGCAAAATAGGAAAAAGCTGAGGCTAAAATTGCGGGGCCTAGTTTTGGTAGTAGTATCCATATGCTAACCTCGGGCTCTACTGGGTAGATTAACCATACTCCAACGATTGTTAAAGAGGCTACTAAGAATTTTGCAGTATACCTAGCCATCAGCCGATATGGCAGATTTACACGAAACTCTACTTTTAATAACCAGTTATATGCCGCTATTGTAGCAACCCACATTAAGCAATACAAAATACCCCAGTTCAGCACTAGACGGATTGGATCGTCTATAAATATGTAGGAGACAGCACCAACCGCCGCTAGATAGAGCAGCGCTGTGAGACTTTTTAGAATCGGCATTTTAAAGAGTACGGTTTCTGTAAGACTGTTGCTAGTGTTAAAGTCTCTTGTTTCAAGTCCTCGAAGAGAGGTAGCTAAGAGCGCGAATAGGAGTTGGAGAAAAGACGATACGGCGAAGACTCTAATAGCCCACGCGGCGGCTACATACTTCAAATTGTAGACTGCGGCTATGGGCTCGGTGTAGACTATTAGGCCTACGATGCCGGGGATTGCTAGTAGCGATGCTATCCAAAACGCCTCTAGAATATCATCGATATTTCTTTTAGCCAATAATCTGGCGTATAAAGCTGGTAGAACTTGGGTGGATACGGCAGTTATCCCCACGAGGGACATGGATATTCCATAGTATGCTATCGGCTCTTCGCTGCCGAAAATACTCCTAACAATCAGCGCGTCTAGAACCAATAATACGTTAGTAAGGCTATTGAAC
>JALURF010000094.1:0-2899 GCA_027017165.1 Thermofilaceae archaeon | reverse complement strand
TTCCTAATCCAGTCTTTTACCACGTTAAAATCGAATTTTGATTCAACAATTAAAGGTCGATCTACGTAGTAAAGCAACATAATCGAGGCGATCCTACCTATGATCACTGATATTACGGCTCCGAGAAAACCCAGTCTTAAAACAATTACCAATAGAAAAGCGCTTATAACTTGAAAAGTCTTTAAGAATACGTTTGAAAAACCCGTATATTGAGGAGCATGCGCTGAAGCTATTGAATTAAGGCATCTATCTATGTAGAATTGGAAGACTATAACTAGGGCCACTAGGAGGTAATCCAAGGGTTGGTTAAAGAGTACAGAAGCACTAAACGCTATGCCAGCATAGATGAGCGATGCTATAGTTCCTAGAAAAACCGCTAGAAAAAGCCCTGTTTTCGCCGTGTTTACGCCTCGACTTATAGTTCTAGGTATCCAATAGGTGAAAATTACAGTAAATGGAGTAACATAGCTGATGTACTTAAAGACCAACGTCCATAACCCAAACTCGATTACTGTAAGCCTCCTAGCGACAAAGATAGTGAATACTAGTCCCGCGAGTAAGCTTAAAAACTTTGATAGAGAATTAACTAGCGTTGCATACTTAAGTCTCACAGTGGCGCCGTAGGCTTTATTTGCCAAGCTCGCTCCCAGAAAACAGAGAGAAAAGTGGATAATAAAGCTATATTACAGCTGGCCGACTAAAATTTAATATCGCAGTTATTCCAATATCCGCTGGGCACAAGTATGAAAGTGCTGGTTCTAGCCGTAGACGGTCTCGAAGCGGATTTAGTGAAAAAGTGGAATTTAAAAGGTTTAATGCAGAAGGAATGGGGAATTCACGACGTATACTCTGTAGTCGGAGAGGAGGGGAAGATTTACACACCAATCGTGTGGGGGGCTTTTCTTCTCGGTGAAAGCCCCTTACAGAAAGGATTTACGTATGAGGATATGTTTAAGAAGCGGATGAAAATAGGCTATGGAATACTCTATCCGCTATACGTTTTAAGAAAGAAACTCTTAGGCGGGAGGAAACTGGGTTTAAGGAAGTTTTTGATTAAAATCGGTTTATTCAATGTGGAGAGAATAAGGAAGCACGCTGCTAAAATAGAAAAGCTGCCTGAAGCACTTATCGAAAAAACTGTTGTAGAAGAAGCTAGAAAAATGGGATACCGAGTATGGGTTAAGGAATTTCCTTCCCTTAACGAGAATAAAGTAGCTGAATTCAGGGCATATATGGGCGTCTATTTTTCCGAAGATCTCCAAACTAGGTTAAAACATCTGGAGAACGTGTATTCTTTTACTCTAGACCTTTTTGAAGAAGCGGTCGAAGCCTTCAAAGATAATGATTTAGTCCTATTCTATTCCCCAATTATAGATTACGCTAACCACATGCTATATAGGCCTAAAGCATTGAAGCTGATGGTTCATCTAGCTACTTTTTATAAAAGAATAAACAATTTAGTCGAAAAAACGTCAGAGCGGTTAAGCGGGGAAGGAGCGATTTTAGTGGTAAGCGATCATGGCTATGATCCAGTTAAACATGAACATAGTAGATACGGTTTCTGGAGTTCAAATATAGCTCTCGGTACGAAGCCGAAGTCAATAACAGATTTTAAAGATATCATACTCAAACTCCTTAAAACTAAATAATTCGAATATTGCTCGAAGATACGGGTAAGGTAGGGGCTATTGATGATTAGCCTAATAATGGCGATACATAACGAAGAAGAATACCTGCCTAGATCGCTTTCAGCTCTTAAGGAAATCGAGAACAGGATCGGAGAATTCATATTTATACTGGATAGGTGCACAGATTCGTCAGAAGATATCGTGAGGAGCTTCTTCCCTAATGCTAAAATTATCAAAAAAGAAGAACAAAAATGGAAAAACAGTTACTCTGAAAACCTGCAGATAGGCTTTCTCGAATCTAAGGGAGAGATAATTCTGCTTCTCGACGCCGATATTGTAATACCCTCCAATCTACTCGACGTTTTACTTCCCGAGCTAAAAGACAATGTAGCTACGGTAAGTCCGAGAATAGTAACTGATAAAAACGTCTCCTTCCTAAACTTCCTCTACCATTATTGGGAGAAAATATCCTATTTGATATCTCCCCTGGGAAAGGAAGCTAGAGGAGCCTGCCGCTTGATAAAGAGAAACTGCCTTGAAAAAGTCGGCGGTTTTAAAGACGTTATAGCTCCTGACACTCAGCTCGACCTCGATCTTCGCAAGTTAGGGTATAAATCTAAGCTAATTGAGAGCATAGAGTGCCTTCATATTAGGAGAATTTCTCTGAGAAAAGCGGTAAAAAGCCAAATAATGTCGGGCATCATGAGAAGACAATTGAAAATGCCATTATGGAGGGTAATTGGACACGCCTTTATCAGGCTGAGACCCTTAGTTATTTATGGGTATTTGAAACAAGCTTTACATGAGTATAGTCATAAAGTTGAAAAACAGAGTTGATAGCTATGACTAAAGCAAGAGTAACAATATGCATACCCCACTACATGCGCAGAAAATTGTTATTAAAATGCCTAAAAGCTATTAAAAAGAACGTACAAATCCCTTACCGCATCTTGATAATCAATGATAGCAAGGAACCCCTATCCTTTAACGATAGCAACATCACTGTAATCAATAACTTGGAGAGAAGAGGATTGGGCGCTGCGAGACAACAGTGTTTAGAGCTAGTTGATACAGAGTACCTATTTTTTCTAGACGACGATGTGCTGGTATTACCTAACAGTTTAGAACTCCAGATAGAGACTTTAGATAATATTCCCGAGTTGACCGTAGTATCCGGTCTCCTTTTTTCAAGGTTTAAGCTTGGCGAAGCGGCAAATTTTGTATTTGATGATAATAAAGTTATTAAAAAGAAGTTTAGCATAATGGAAATA
>JALURF010000093.1 GCA_027017165.1 Thermofilaceae archaeon | reverse complement strand
AATTTTATATATATAATAATATCCAAATCTATACTGGGTGTAATTTTGCCGCAGAGGACGCTACTTTTCATAGTCTTGTCGCTGATTATAATTGTTTCTTGTGCTGGTCAAGTTGAATCTGCCGAAACTCCAGTAATACCGTATATTGAGGAATCAAACGTTAAAATTGATGGCGTAATCGAAGATGGAGAATACCACGGATCGTATACCGATCCGACTACGGGAATTATCGTATACTGGGAGCATGACGGAGTAAATATGTATATTGGGTTAGTTAGCCCAGGAACTGGCTGGATTGGTATAGGCTTCGCAGCGAGTGGTATGCGTAAGCACGGAGCGAATATAATCATAGGATACATCGCTGAAGATGGAAGTTTAGTTCTCGAAGATGAATTTGCTGTTGGAGTTTCCCACTACCCAGATACTGAACAAGGAGGGACATACGATATAATTGCGAAAGCGGGTTCAGAAGCTAACGGTAAAACTATTATTGAATTCGTGTATCCTCTAAACTCGGGAGATCCAAAAGATCACGCATTTACTCCCGGCAACACCTATGCGTTTTTCTTAGCCTATCATAAATCAGCAAAAAATCTCAAAACATATCATACTGCTCGATCTGATATACTTAAACTATATGTTGCATCTGAAGTTAAGCCGAAAGCTACCTTTTTAACTATTACTTCTACAAAATTCTGGAACGGATCGATAATAGTCGAGGCTATAATTAAGGATGAAGAAGGAAATCCCGTCTCAAATGTAAAGCTGGACTTTTATATTAAAACGAGCTTTGGCAGACTAAAAATAGGATCATCTATAACCGACGAGAATGGTTTTGCTTCAATAAAATCTCCTTGGAGCACGTACGGAACGTATACTGTCGAAGCGAACTTTGAAGGTCAAGAGCTCCTCCTCTCCAGCACTACTTCAAGTAAAATAGTTATACCTGAGCCATCCGGTCCACAAGAGGGTAAAATCCCGTTAATAGCTAGATTAGCTTACCCTCTTGTGATAGCTATCGTGGCGGTCATAGTTTCCTCGGTTTTCGGAGTATATGGTTATGCGATATATCAGATTCTCAAGATTAGAGGTGAGAGTTCATGAAGAGGAGAGATTTTCTAAAAATGATTTTTACTACGAGCATATTGGCGATAGCCGCTAAACTGGGCGTTCTCTCGCTCGCATTTACGCCCTTAAATTCTCAAAAATCTAAACGTAGACACTGGGTTATGGTGATAGATTTAGCCAGATGTACTGGATGTAAGCTCTGTACTAAAGCATGTATCGAATATCACTTCGTCCCTAAGGGACAAGAGTGGATTCGAGTATTCGAAATGCACGACGAGATATTCAAAGGATCCTACTACCTACCGAGGCCGTGTATGCACTGCAGGAGAGCGCCCTGTACGAAAGTATGCCCGGTTGGAGCGACTTACCACACTGAAAATGGCGCAGTTGTAATCGACCATAGAAAATGTATCGGATGCAGACTCTGTATGGCCGCATGCCCATACCAAGTTAGGTATTTCAACTGGAAAGAACCAGCTCACACTCCCGAAGAACTAGCTCATGAATACTCCCCTTTACAGCCATGGCCCCACAGGAAGGGAGTAGTAGAGAAATGTGATTTCTGCGAGGACTTGGCTGTTAAAGGGTCTATTCCTCCCTGCGTTGCTGCATGTCCTCAGAAGGCGATATACTACGGAGATGAATATGAGGATGTTGTTTCGAACGGAGCTGAAGTAGTAAGATTCTCCGAGTTGATTAAAAGGAGAAAAGCTTTCCGATTAAAAGAGGAACTGGGAACAGAGCCCAGCGTATACTACCTACCTCCAATAAGGTGATGTGGTTATGGTCAATTATGAAGAATTAGAGAAGAAGTACGGTAGAGATTTAAACAAAATCATACAATTGATACTCTACACCGACAAATCTTTCTACGTTTTTGTGTCTCTGCTGATACTAGTGATAGCTTTCGGTCTCTACGCTTACTATACGCAATTGAAATATGGGCTCGCAGTAAC
Source organism: Thermofilaceae archaeon (assembly GCA_027017165.1). GTDB lineage: Archaea > Thermoproteota > Thermoprotei > Thermofilales > B69-G16 > B69-G16. Next base: position 1,919 of record JALURF010000093.1, on the reverse strand, counting down.
CGGAATGAACGACGTCGTCATATGGGGGCTCTACATCTCTAATTTTGTCTTCTTTATAGGTATTAGTCACGCGGGCACGTTTATCTCCGCAATACTGCGAATCGTCGGCGCCGAATGGAGGAGGCCCATCACGAGAATTGCAGAAACTATAACTCCTATATCGCTGTTAATCGCAGTTTCCATGATAATAGCCGATTTAGGAAGACCCGATAGACTATTTAACATACTTCTCTACGGTAGGATAGAATCTCCCGTTTTATGGGATTTCCTATCAATATCAGCATATCTAATCGGAAGCTCCATATTCCTATACGCTGCGCTAATCCCAGACATAGCATTTCTCAAAAACAGGCTACCTAACACGTCTAAGTGGAAAAAGAAGCTATACGATATCCTCTCCTTAAACTGGACCGGAAACGAACAACAGCGGAGAAGACTAGAACGCGTGCTTAAAATAATGTCGATCATTATCGTACCTGTAATGGTTACAGTTCACACAGTTGTCTCCTGGGTCTTCGCCGTCCAGTTAAGAGTCGGATGGCATAACCCCGTTTTCGGACCTTACTTCGTCGTAGGCGCAGTCTATTCGGGCATAGCTACTGTGATTATAATTATCGGAATCTTAAGACGTCTTTTCGGATTAGAACAATTTATCAAAAAGAAGCACTTCGACTACTTGGCTTTATTAATGTTGTCGATAGGATTAACGTACATATACTTCATGATCAATGACTATTTCATACCGTTCTATGGTGGCAGAATTGAAGAAATGAGGCTCTTAACTGAGTTAGCTATGGGGAGGTATTCACCTCTCTTCTGGTTTACAATGATAATAGGCTTTATCATTCCAATCTTCGTCATAGCTATCCCCAAAACGAGAACTATTAAAGGCATAGTAGTATCAGCGTTTTTAGTCAACCTAGCAATGTGGTTAAAAAGATACCTGATAGTAGTGCCAAGTCTGGCTTCCCCCACAATGCCATATGAGTGGGGAATCTATATCCCCACATGGGTCGAGTTTTCAATAGTCGCCGCCAGTTTCGCCGCCTTCACGCTTTTCTACATGCTATTCTTCAAATTCTTCCCAATAATCTCGCTATGGGAGGTATTCGAAGCTGAAAATACTAAGAAAGCCTAGTCCCTTTCTTTTTCAACTCTGTAATACAAGTCTTACCTCCCTCGGCCATACAACTCTTCATCTCAACCACACAATCTCCAATAGCTTCTCCAATAACTCGGAAAAGCGCTTTATGACCTTCACAGACCACCCCGGGAAAAGCTCTAGCTACTTCATAAAAAATACAATTATACATTTCTACAGTTATCTTATTATCATTTACTTCTCTTACCCGGGGAATACTGCCCATCTCCTCTAATAACGGTATCACGTATCTTACTACTTCCTCAAAACTCCACTTGTCCACTCCACTTTCAAGCTTAACCCTCTGAATAAGCTCTCTACCCATCTTCTCGCCTATTCTCCGCATCAAAGCCTTAGCTGCTTCTCTGCCCTCTTTTTCGATAATATTCTCAAGCAAAAAGCGGGATAAAAGCTCATACTGTCTCTTAGGAATGCTCAAATTCCAGAATTTATTAACTACCCTGTAATATCGTCTAGGCCTGCCCGGCGCTCCTCTGCTTACTTCAAAAGATTCTATCAACCCCGATTGTTCGAGAATCGATAAATGATGCCTAACAGTTATTTCTTTTAAATTAGTTTTTTCAGAAATTTCTTTTAAATCCATTTGACCGTAAGTCAGCAATAATTCTAGAATTTCTCTTCTCACGTCTGAGGATAAAGCTCTATAAATCTTCGATTCTTCCTGACGCATTAAAACACGCTCCGGCTGTTTCTCGATTTTATAATTGTTATAAATTATATTAAATTTTTGCAGATACTATAGCCGAAGCGAATTAGC
>JALURF010000092.1 GCA_027017165.1 Thermofilaceae archaeon | reverse complement strand
GTATTATGAAGGTATGATCTCGATGCGGAAAAACGTTGCGTTGCCTATACTGGCGTTATTACTAATTGCGGTTGTGACAGGAGCTCTTCCTTATCGAGAGAAAGTTAATGTACGGGGAAAGCTAGTTAACGTAGAAGGCCGCCCTATACCCAATGCTATGATCGAGGTTTATCGGGGAGATACGCTAATCCTGCGAACAGAGACGGGGGTTAACGGCGATTTTAGCTTTTATGTTGAACGCGAGGTCATACTTATTAAGATTTTAGCCCGGGGCTACGAGTATAAAGAAATTAAAATTGATCTATCTCTAACCGAGGCTGTCACTTATAGACTTGGAGAAATTAAGCTAGATTATGGACTTAGAATAACTCCCAGCGGTAATAAATTTAAAACTAGACAAGGGGAAATTCTCGATATTCCAGTAACGATTTCTAATAACGGATATGAGGTAGAAACATGTTCAGTAGAAGTCAAAACTCCAGAGGGATGGAGGGCAGAATTAACTACCAGCGAGGGGCTACATGTAGAAGGTTTTTCAATAGAGCCGGGAGATACGAACTTCTACAACCTAGTGGTGTATATTCCTAGAACAGCTCAAGGGCATTATAGAGTAACCTTAATTCTCTCAGGAGTATTTACCTATGAAATACCCATCGATATAAATGTCGAGAAGAGAGAGTGGAGGCTTATAGAGGCAGAGTATATCGACGCGCTGGCCTTAAGAGGCGGCGAGGTAGTTTTTGATTTTAGAATAGTTAACAATCTCGGAGAAAGCGCGATGTTAGAGCTTCTGGCAGAGGCGCCGGAAGGTTGGCGAGTTGAAATAAGGGATCGAGATGGCAGAGCTTTTTCCAAAGTTTTCTTAGAACCTGAACAATCGATAGAAGGAATTCTTAGAGTAAAAATTCCTCTAGAAGCTGATTACGGTAAGGAGACAGTCACGCTTAAAGCGTGTGGTTTAGGGGTTTGTTCTAGCCTAGGTTTCACAGTGAATGTCGTAGAAGGATATGATGATATTCAGCTATCGGTAGAGACTCCTTTTGCAAGCGCATATGCTGGTAGTACGGCTAGATTTAAAATCAAAGTGAGAAATGAGGGTTTATCCGGGGCGATAGTATCGTTCGAGTTAGAAAATTTGCCGGAGACATACACTTATACATTGAGAGATAAAAACGGCAATATTATAGGGCAGATATACTTAGAGAGCGGCGGAGAAGAAGAAGTGGAGATAAGTATTCCGGTCCCTATAGGCGCTGAACCCGGTTTTATAAGATTCACACTGCTGGCTAGGGGGGAAACAAGCACGGCTAAAAGCGAATTGGGAATAAATATTCTAGGAAAGTATGAGCTGAAGATATTGACTGAAAATTTCTATATGGAGGCCACTGCCGGATCTAAAGAGAAATTCTATCTGAATATCAAAAATACGGGGTACAATACGGTAAGCAATATAAAAGTTATAATTGTTAGCGTCCCCAAAAATATCGAAGTCGAAGTGGATCCTAAGGAGATTCCTATTTTAATGCCCGGCGAGACAGGGCGTTTCATAATAGCTATAGACGTGAGTCCTGAGGCTACAGCTGGTGATTACTTTGTAGAGTTTAAAGTGGAAGCTGAAGATATCTCTATTGTACGGCTATTAAGAGTGAGCGTAAGACAACGGGGAGAAATAGCTTATATCGGGCTTATAATGATAGTTCTAGTCATAATCGTGTTGGCTTTCTTCTATAGAAAATATGGGCGGAGGTGATGGAAATTTACGCTATAGAGACTTATGGGTTAACGAAAATCTATAGAAATAGTGTCGTAGCTGTAGATGAGGTTAACTTAAAAGTTCCTAACGGAGTCATATTCGGGCTTTTCGGCCATAACGGGGCTGGTAAAACAACTTTAATCTCTATGCTTGTAGGTTTGATACTTCCAACCAAGGGCTCGGGAAAAGTGCTGGGATACGATATAATTAGAGAATCTATTGAAATACGGAGAAAGGTTGGATTACTTCCCGAAGGTTTTGGCTTTTACGATGATCTAACAGCGAGAGAAAACCTGCTATACCTAGCTGAGCTAGACGGAATTCCGCGGGAAAAAGCTATAGAGAGAGTCGAAGAAGTGCTTGAGTTAGTTGGTTTAAAAGATGCTGAAAATAAAAAAGTTAAAGAGTATTCGAGAGGGATGAAGCAAAGGCTGGGTTTAGCTCAGGCACTACTTAAAGACCCGGAGCTACTACTGTTAGATGAGCCTACTGCAGGCTTAGATCCGGCTGGCGCGGAGGATTTTAGAAAATTGATGTATAAACTTGCTAAAGAGGGGAAAACAGTGTTCATAAGCACGCATCTATTACAAGAGGTGGGGATGATTTGTACTCATGCTGCAATACTGTATAAAGGACGTATACTGGTTCAAGGATCTTTCGAGGAGATAGCTGGTATTGTGAAAAGAGAAGCTGGTAAAATCTTCATTATAACTCTAGGTTCGCCAACTTACGTCAAGAGGGCCTTAAACATGATGGCAGAAAACAAAGATAGGCTTGGAATATTGAATTTGAAAGAAGAGTTTGATAAACTCGTAATTACTGTGGAAAAATCTGAAGATATAGATGTAGTTGTGGATTTTATAAACAAATCTGGCTCTAGAGTGAAAACTTATGAGGAATACCCTTCATCATGGCTTGATATATTCTCTTACTATCACGATAAGGTGGGAAAGGGATGAGGAAGATTTGGGTTATAGCAGAAAGAGAATTTGCCGATAATATGAGGAGTCGGCGATTAATAGTAATAGTCGTTATACTCTTCTTCTACTTTACGGCCATATACTTTCTCGTTCTTAGGAATGCCACTGAGAACTTGTTAGCGTCGCTGATAACCTCTCTCATGGGCTCTATACAGTTTGTCGCTAGCATATTAGGATTGATCATAGGCTACGACGTTATAGCTGGAGATAGAGAGAAAGGCATTTTAAAACTTATCCTGGCAAGGCCAGTTTACAGGGAGGACGTAATTAACGGAAAGGCGTTTGGGGCTATGATATCCATAATTCTAGTACTGTTCAGCGCTTTCTACTTGATGCTCGGAGTGGCTATTTCGCTAACTGGAGTGGCTGTATTTTTTCAAGATATTATCAGAGCTACAGTATCACTGTTCTTCATAACGCTATATGCTCTGGCTTACTACTTCATAGCGCAGTTTTTCTCAGTTCTCTCTGACAGAGCGTCTAAAAGCTTAATACTATCACTGGCTATCTGGTTCCTCTTTACAATAATACTTCCGATAATAGCCGTTTTTGTGGCTTTCGCCGTTTTAGGGCCTATACCAACGGGGGCAGAACCCGAAATGGCTAAGGAATACTTTAGGAGAATGACCGAGATCAGCAGCATGGTGACCTCGATTACTCCCGAACTACATATAAACTCTATAATCGGGGCATTAAACTCGGTCTACAGAGCAGAAATATACGCAACAGGAATGGAAGGGTCCGGAAATCAAACAGCGGCTATCTCAGAAATTATCGGCGAAATGGAGGTATATCCGAATATCTTCGATGCTCTTATAGCATCGTGGGTAAATGTAGTCGCGCTTATAACTTATATAGCTGTATTTTACATAGCCAGCTACGTAGCATTTGTAGCGAGGAAAACTGAAAAATAACCCTTTTTATTCTTTAAGCACTTTTAAATAGAGGGACGATGTTAAGCCTACTAGACCTGGTAGCGCTTTATATAGCTGGTATTCAGGCAGTCTTTCAGCCGTGTATTTATCCCATGATACCGGTTTTCCTCACCTACGTGATGGGGGTTAAGAGTAGCAAGACCTGGAGAAGTATCTCCATGTTTTTCTTTATATTAGGCCTATATCTTAGCTTCGCGCTTTATGGCATCGCGGCGGTTTTCGCGGCTAATTTTGTGTCTAGATACTTGGTACTCACAATAGACGTTGCAACACTCTATACAAGC
>JALURF010000091.1 GCA_027017165.1 Thermofilaceae archaeon | reverse complement strand
GTTCACAATTATCCACAACGGGTGTTTCGGATGGTTCGATGGAGAATTAGGTTAAGTTGCTAAAAGGAGGCTGATATTAGTTTGATGGGAGAGGTTATTTGCATTGTTTACGGCGAATTAATCCCTTTGTCGGCGATAGAACTGTTAAATTTTTTACTTTTAGTTTTTCTTTAATTTTTGGCCAGGCTTTTAATATTTTACATCAATTCTCTAAGTCTTCCGTAACTACTAGGTCTATATCGTTTTGTGCTATCGGTGCTGCGTGAAGCGAGTCGTAGGTTACGCGTGCTAGCATGGCTATTTCCCTAGCATATGTAAGCGTATCTCTGTTCACTTCTAACATCGTTAACGGAAAGTTTAGGTAGGAGTTTACGGCTTCATAGGCCGCGTCAACGTCGATTTTTGAGAGAGCTCCGAATAGCTCAAAGAGCACCAAGTGGGATCCATAGCCTGTAAACTCTTTGGACACCAGCATATCTAGTACATTATAACATTTCCTATAGAAATCAGGATGTTTCAGCGCTACGTAAATGTAGATGTTAGTGTCAATGTAGACCCGCTTCTTTTTCAATAGTTTCCTCAACTAGCTTCACCGCGTCAATTTTCCTAGGTCCACCTAGTAATCTATCAGCAATGCTGGAAAGCTTTTTTAAAGCATCAGGACCTCTGATAGGCTCCATAACTATTCTATCATCAACTACCTTAACGAGCAATCTATCTCCTATATCTATTTTAAGCGCCTCCCTAACCTTCTTAGGTATTGTAACTTAGAATTATCCGAGTAACAACAACTTCGGTCATTCCTTCACCCACAGTACTTTAGTATTTAAACTATTCTAACTCTCCACTTTAAATATCAAATAGTATAAGAATATTCATACTAGCTGAAGATTTCGCCTTACTCAGTAGAGAGGTAGGGGGGTCGTTAAAGAAATTTCTAGAACGAGGCGGAGAGGAGTAAGTTAAAATGCTTATTTGCGTTTTATTCTATGGGTGGTTACGTGAAGAAGATTCTCATCTTAATCCTTGTCGTAGCCGTGGTGCTGGCTGTTCTTTACTTTTCGTGGAAGCCTGGAAAACCTAGAACGTTTGAAGAACTTCTCGAATCCGTTAAGAAGGGTGAGGAGATAGAGCTAGTAGTGGCTGGTAAGACTAGCGGTAGGGTGGATAAGAAGTATACGTGCGATGGGGAAGACGTGTCGCCGCCAATTTCATGGAGTACTCCGCCCGAGGGGACGGCTAGCCTCGCCCTTATCTGCTACGACCCAGACGCGCCTCGAGGGATATTCGTCCACTGGGTCATATTTAACATACCGCCTACTTTAAAGATGTTGCCGGAGAATATACCTAAGAAGGGCGAGGTAGAGGGGATAGGCCTGCAGGGTATGAACGATTTCGGATACCTAGGATACGGCGGACCTTGCCCACCCTCCGGGGAGCACAGGTACGTCTTCATATTGCTGGCTCTCAGCGAAACTCTAGATTTGGAAGAGGGGGTTACTGCCGAAGAATTGCTCAGAGAGGCTGAGGGACACGTGCTGGGATACGGCGAAGTAGTATTGAAGTATGGGCGCGGCTGACGTAATAGAGTTTCTTGAGGCGTTGAATCGCGAATTTATTAAAGCCTGGATTAGTGGATACACGGAGGAGCTGGTATTAGTGTCACAAACTTAAATGGTTAAGAAAAAGCCTTATTGGACAGTCTCTACGTTTCCCAAGATTTAAATAGCCTATTCTTTAGATAGACGATATAAAGAATCTTATTATGTTCGGCATCTTTTCTTGATCCACTTATGGTATTCAAGCACCTTTCTCCTGGGGAAGGGGTTTATAGCTATGATCTCCTTCACCTTAGATAGTTCTTCATCTAGGGAATAGACTATTCCAGCTCCTAGATTTCTCGATAGTGCTATTAAATATCCATCCCACGACTCGATGTTATAGGCGACTGCGTAGTCTAGCGAGTCTGCGGCTAGCTCTGAGGTGACATAAGGGTATAGGGCTGGTGACCTGGTCCTCAGAAGCCCTTCGAGAATCCTTTTGACGGCGATTCTAGGCGCTCTTAGATACCTAGTTGCTATGTGGTAGGCGCCAATTATAGATGTGACCGGTATGATCGCCCTCCTCCTCATAGAGAGGACTTCAGCTAGGAATCTTACAGCATCCTCTTTTAAAGGGTTGTCGAAAGTCGCTGGGACTATAATGCTTACATCTACTATGCCCTTAACATAGCCCAAGCTTTCTCTTAGCGTATTCATGGCTCATCCACTTCCAGCTTTCCTCGACGTCTTCAGTGAAAAGCTCGGCCTTTGTTGAAAGAGCTAGCTCCCTCCAGCTCTCTACTCGCTTTTCAAGGCTCTTATCAACGACCTCTATGATTATCCTAGGACCATCTAACCTAACTATAGCCTTGCTATCGCCCTTCAGACTCAGTGCTTTCCTGATCGGGGCCGGTATTACGACCCTGCCCTGTCTATCGATCTTAACTATATATTCCATGAAATTCACCACATGGAATATTATTCACCATGAAGATAAAGGTTTCTATTTAGAAGAGACTGTCCAATAGAGGTTTTGGTGAGATTGATCGCCTCTAGCATATAGAAGCACAAGCTCTTCAAGAGCCTCCGCTACAGCGTGCTATGCTTGTTTGGCAGTAGCCAAGGGGCTGGCTCAGCGCTAAAGCTACTTAAACGGTTAGGAGAGCCTTATTGGATAGTCTCGTAGGAATGGTTAGACTTAATAGTTAAACTTCGCTGTATTAAGTGGCGTGGGCACAATTTTTCTATATGTGTATAGTTTTTCTATTAATGATCCTTGATGAGATCTGATGGTTTTTATCTTGGGGTGAACTACTGGTCTAGAGAGCATAATATCTTGATGTGGAGATTCTGGAATTTAAAAAGCATATGCGAGGATTTGGATAAGTTGAGCGATATAGGGGTTAACGCTTTAAGAATATTCATATTGGCTGAGGATTTCGCCCTGCCGAGCGGAGAGGTGGAAAAAGAGTCGTTAAAGAAATTTTTGAATTTCCTAGACGAGGCGGAGAAGAGAAAGTTAAAGGTATTTCCATCTCTGCTCGTAGGCCACATGTCCGGGAAAAACTGGTCCTTCCCCTGGGATCCCGAGGATATAGTCTATGAGCCACGAATTCTGTATAAAACTCTACGATTTATTAAGAGTATAGTTGAAGCGGCTAAAGGGCATCCAGCGGTGGCTGGTTGGATAATTAGCAACGAGATAACCCATGTGAAGAAGCCAGAGGATATCGGGCTTTTCCGCCTATGGTTGGAAGCCATAGTTAGAGCTATTAAATCCCTTGACCCGGAGAAGCCAGTATCACTAGGCGACGGCACCCTGCCCTATAAGCCTTTACCTATCAGGCCCGAGAACGTTGCAGGAGTAGTCGATTATCTTTCGCCCCACATATACCTATACGACGACAACCCCGTTAGACATGGCTTAACCTACATGGCGATACTCGAGTACTGCCTTAGCCTAGGCAAGCCGACTCTATTAGAGGAGTTTGGTTTTCCGACAAACCTGTATACCGAGGAGAGCCACGCCGATTTCATAGAAACTATATTGGTCGGCTCCTACGCTCTTCGGGCATCTGGAGCCTTTATATGGTGCGCCTTCGACTTCTCGAGGGAGGAGGACGAGCCGTACCTATGGGAGCCTCACGAGCTCTTCTTCGGGATATTTAGGAAAGACGGGTCGCCTAAGCCGGCGGCTGAAGCCGTTAAGAGATTTAGCGAACTGCTCGAAATCCTGGACTGGAATAATTATGAACTCCCCGAGAAAGAGGTCAAGATAATAGTTCCAGCCGTATTGTATAAACGCCTGCCGTTCACATTTGAAAATTCGGCGGATATATCCAAGGCTCTGGTGCAGGCCTACGTCCTGGCTAAGCAGAACGGCTTGAACGTGACATTTACTAGAGAGGAGAAACTTG
>JALURF010000090.1 GCA_027017165.1 Thermofilaceae archaeon | reverse complement strand
GGCTATTTCTTCGTAAAAGGTCCAGCTCCTGAGGAGAAAGTAATAATCATAGGAACGACCGATAAGGTTACCGATCTAGACCCGGCGATGGCTTACGACTTCTTTACGTGGGAGGTTTTAAGCAATATAGGCGAAGGTTTCTTCAAGTATGAGCCCGAAACCCTTGAGCTTGTTCCCGGATTGGCGGAGGACTACGAGGTTCGAGAAGGAGGAAAAGTGTGGATTCTAAAACTTAAGAAAGGCTTAAAATTTAGAGATGGAACTGAGCTCACGGCAGAGGTTGCTAAATGGTCTATCGAGAGAGTTAAGAGAATAGAAGGAGACCCGGCTTGGTTCGTGACCGATTTCGTAGAGAGCGTGGATGTGCTCGATAAGTATACTCTTAAGATAACTCTGTTCCAGCCCGTGGCCTTCTATAAGGCGGTTCTAGCTGTTCCGACCTACTTCCCGATATCTCCCAACTCGTATCCAGCGGATGAAGTTTCGCCAGATAATACTGCTGGCGGTATTGGCCCCTACATTATAGAGAAGTTCGTTAGAGATCAAGAATTGGTGTTGAAGGCCAACCCGAACTACTACGAAAAGCCGAAAACCGAGAAAATTATTATAAAATTCTATAAAGACGCGACCGCTCTAAGGCTTGCGTTAGAGAGCGGCGAAATAGATATCGCGTGGAGAACGCTAAACCCATCCGATATCGTAGATTTGAAGAAGAAAGGAGACTTCCAAGTTATAGAGGGTAAAGGAGCCTTTATCCGGTACATCGTCTTTAACACCAATATACCACCTCTGGACAATAAACTGGTAAGACAAGCCCTCGCCGCCGCCTTAGATAGGAAGGCGATAGTCGATAGAGTATTCCTAGGCACGGTTACACCGCTCTACAGCCTTGTACCCGCGGGCATGTGGGGCCACATCGACGCTTTCAAAGATAAGTATGGAGAAGGGCCAAACTACGACCTAGCTAAAGAGTTGCTGAAGAAAGCTGGATATTCGGAGGAGAATAAGCTTAAGATAGAGCTCTGGTACACGCCGAGCCACTACGGCAGCACGGAAGCCGATGTAGCTGCTTTAATAAAGGAGAGCTGGGAGAAAACCGGCATGGTTGAAGTAGTTATCAAGAGCGCTGAGTGGTCGACCTACCTACAGCTGACTAGAGAGCAAGGATTGCCAGTAACGCTATATGGATGGTATCCAGACTACCTAGACCCGGACAACTTCCTATTCCCGTTCCTGCACACAGATTCAAACAGATGGCTCGGCAAGCCGTACAGCAATCCGGATATGGACGTCCTGCTCGAGCAGGCTCAAGTAGAGAGTAGCCGGGATAAGAGAGCTGAGTTATACGCTGAAGTGCAGAAAATGCTCGCCGACGACGCTCCTATAGTGCCTATATTCCAGGGTAAGCTTTACGTTGTGGCTAAGAAGAACGTTAAAGGAATAATCATAGACCCTTACATGTTGCTGAGGTACTGGCTGATATACAAAGAGTAGCTTTTAAATTCCAACATTTCTTTTTCATTCCAAATGGGGGGTGTTAAGTGGCTTCACTAAAGGTCTATGTAATTTCGAGGCTTATCCTTTCAATACCCATGATATTCATCTTGCTAACCGTGGTATTCGTCATTCTGAGAATTCTACCCGGGGATCCGGTGCTGGCCATCGTCGGTATGAAAGCTAGCGAAGAACAAATAGAGAAGCTTAGAGAACAGCTGGGCTTGAATAAGCCTCTATGGGCCCAGTACATAGACTACGTAGCGGGGATTTTAAGACTCGATTTTGGGCGGTCTATGATCTGGGGGAGACGCCCAGTACTGCGCGAGATTATGGATAGGTTTCCGGCTACTCTAGAGCTTTCGATATCCGCGTTTATAGTAAGCGTCCTTATAGGATTAGCTACTGGTATAGCCTCATCTGTGAAATCGGGAAAAGTAGACGTCACCCTTAGAGTATTTAGTATAGTGGCTTACTCGCTGTTTATCCCGCTTCTCGGAATGTTGCTTCAGCTGATTTTCGGAGTTTATTTGCGCTGGCTGCCCGTAGCCGGTAGGAAATCTCCCTTAGTTGATATTCAGACCATCACGGGGCTCTACGTCTTGGACAGCATCTTGACTTTAAACTTTAGAGGTTTAGTAACTTCAATTAGGTATTTGATACTTCCCTCTATAACTCTGGGGATTGTGCTTTCCGGAGTATACACCAGACTTGTGAGGTCCAGCATGTTGGATGTGTTATCTAGAGATTTTATAAGAGCGTTGAAGGCTAGAGGCATACCTGAAGCTAAGATATTACTGGAACACGCTTTAAAGAACGCCTTCATACCTATACTGACCATGATGGGGCTACAGTTCGCGATACTTTTAGCCGGAGCTGTGCTGACGGAGACTACTTTCTCCTGGCCGGGGATGGGGACTTTCCTCATGGAGAGGATAGAGTATAGAGATTATACGACCGTTCAAGGAACTATAGTGTTTTATGCTATACTAGTTTCATTCGTCAGCTTAGCAGTCGATATAGTCTACGCTTTAATAGATCCTAGAATAAGGTACTGAGGTGTGGTTATGCTCGCCGCTATTTTAGTGAAAATTTACAAGAAGAGGAAAATAGATTTCCTCTTAACAATAACTGGCTTAGCTATAGTTTTATTCATTTTGTTTATGGCTTTACTCGCCCCCTACATAGCTCCTTATGATCCATACATCTCGGTAGATAAGGCGTTATTGCCCCCTTCTCCAAAGCATATAATGGGGACCGATAACCTAGGTCGTGACGTGTATAGTAGAATTTTGTATGGCTCGAGAACTGTAATGATAGTTGTGTTGACATCCACACTGGTTTCGCTCGTAGTAGGCTCTACGCTAGGGCTGGTATCGGGCTATTTCGGAGGGAAAATAGACAGAGTACTTTCTATAGTTATGGATAGCCTCTACTCTTTCCCCGGTTTGATATTGGCCATAGCGGTCGCCGCTATGCTCGGCCCCGGGATAGTCAACACTATAGTTTCGATATCCGTGGTCTACATCCCAACATATTTTAGAATGGTGAGAGGACAGACTTTGAGCGTGAAGAACAGCCTATACGTGGAAGCTGCGATAGCCATGGGAGCCAGCCATAAAACCATACTCTTCGACTACATTTTCCCAAACGTCTCAGTAATAATTCCAGTAGTCTTCTCTATGAACGTGGCGGACGCCGTGTTAACTGAAGCTGGTTTAAGCTTTCTGGGACTTGGAGTACCAGCCCCTATACCCGATTGGGGTTTTGATCTGAAAAACGGTCAGCGCAACTTGCTGGCTGGCTACTGGTGGGTTTCCACTTTCCCCGGCTTGATGATAGTACTATTAGCTTTGGGATTCAGCCTACTAGGCGAAGGTTTAAACGAGCTATTAAATCCCGAGAGGCGGTAGCGGTGGCTCTACTCGATATAATAGGGTTAAAAACTTACTACTTCCTCCCCGATAGCGTAGTTAAAGCTGTAGACGGCGTGAGTCTCAGAATTGAGAAGGGGGAGATCATAGGACTGGTCGGTGAATCAGGCTCGGGGAAATCGACTCTAGGACTCTCGATCCTCAAGCTAATCCCTCCGCCGGGAAGGATAGTTGAAGGTTCTATATTTTTCAAGAGTAGAGACCTAGTTCAGTTAAATGAGAAGGAGATGGAGAAAATTAGAGGAGCTGAAATATCTATGGTTTTCCAAGACCCCCTCACCTCTCTGGATCCTTTAATGCGTATAGGCGATCAACTGGTCGAGACTATAATGGCCCACCGAGAAGTATCGAAAAATGAGGCTGTGGAAATGGCTAAGAAATACCTAGAGATGGTTGGTATAGGCGGGGAGAGATTCCACGATTACCCCCACCAGTTCAGCGGGGGAATGAGGCAGAGATCTATGATAGCCATGGCTATATCGACGAATCCAAGCCTGTTGATAGCAGACGAGCCTACCACGGCTCTAGACGTTATAGTACAGGCGCAAATTATGAAGCTCTTTGAAAGGCTTAGGAGGGAGTTGAGGCTATCTATTATACTTATAACCCACGATATTAGCGTGGCTATGGAGATAGCCGATAAAATAGGAGTTATGTACGCCGGGCAACTTGTAGAATTCGCTTCTAGCTATGAGATATATAAAGAGCCCCTTCACCCCTATACTAAAGGCTTGATGGAGGCCGTCCCCAACATAGAGCTGGCCGATATGAAACTCCACTATATACCCGGAGACCCTCCAGACCTATCTAACCCGCCCCCCGGCTGTAGATTCGCGCCAAGATGCAAAGAGAAAATGGAGATATGCGAGCAGAAAGAACCGCCTGAAGTCAAGGTGAAAAATAGGATCGTGAGGTGTTTTCTATATGGTTGAGCTGGTTAGAGTAGAAAATTTAAAAAAGTACTTCCCTCTCGAAAAGACATTTATTGAAAAGCTCTTAACGCGAGAGAGAAAATGGGTTAGAGCCGTAGATGGCATTTCTTTCACTATTAGACAGGGGGAAATATTTACCATAGCGGGTGAAACGGGTTGCGGAAAGACCACTACCGGGCGGCTAATATTAAGGCTTATCGAGCCGACCTCGGGTAGGATACTCTATGACGGGATGGATATAACAGCTCTGAAAGGAGCCGAGTTGAGAGAGTTTAGGCGGAGAGTACAGCCTATATTTCAAGACCCGTACGCCTCTTTAAATCCTAGGATGAAGATAGGAGATGCCGTTAAGCATCCTTTAGAGATTCACGGCGTGGCTAGCGGCGGAGAGGCTAGAGAGGAGGCGTTGAGAATGCTCGCTGAGGTCGGTTTGACTCCTCCAGAGAAATTCTATAATCTATACCCGAAGGATTTAAGCGGAGGACAGAGACAGAGAGTCGCCATTGCCAGGGCTATGATTTTAAAACCTGAGTTCATAGTGGCGGACGAGCCGGTCTCTATGATAGACGTATCTCTTAAAGCCTCCATTCTCAGGCTTATGCTGAAATTTAAAGAGGAATTGGGGTTAACTTACCTCTTTATAACTCATGAGTTGGCGATAGCCAAGTATATAAGCGATAGGATAGCCGTGATGTACTTAGGTAAGATAGTGGAGATGGGCCCCGCCAAGAAGATACTCACTGAGCCTTTACACCCGTATACTAGAGCTTTACTATCCGCTGTTCCAGTTCCAAATCCTGAGAGAAGGGGGAGGAAAATACCTATTAAAGGAGAAGTCCCTGTATCTCCTATAGACGTGCCCGTCGGCTGTCGTTTTAACCCGCGTTGTCCGTTAGCTGGTAGAGAGTGTTTAAAGAAAGAGCCATTACTAACCGAAGTTGAGAAAGGTCATATGGTCGCTTGTCATCTAGTTTCCTAAAATATTTGTTGTATAAATCCGTAGCCCGCTATAAGATAACCTCCTATGCTCAATACCTCGAAAAGTCTTATGAGGGGGAGAGGGAGAGAATATATTAAAGCTAAGTTATACCCAAAATTGCCTAAGAACTCCATTATAATACCCGCCAGTACTAGCGTCCAAGAAAGTTCGAATATGCTTTTCCTGAACGTGTGAAAAGTATATACTAGGAGTGGAATGAAAAATGCATCTAGGCTGCCAGCTATAGCGTATATTATGGGTTCTCCAAATACTAGTTTTCCACTAGCTATGTATAAGTAAGTGTTTAACAATAGGAAGGATATTAGTGAAATAAAAGAGGCCAGGTATATCCTGCCTATAGTAGCTTTTTTCTCAGAAGGTACGACCCAAAAGTTTATGAAAGCAGATATACAAAGAGCAAAAAATACGTAGAAGGGTATCTGTAGTATACCCATAGCCACTAAAATGAGGATGTAAAGTTCCGGATGCACGTAGACTAAGAGATAGATTGACTCTGAGGCTAGTAGAGAAGAAGCAGCTATCACTAAGTTGAAATAAATATTTTTTAATTCTCTTTCGCTGAAATACCAGTAGGGGAAAATTCCGGAAACTAAAAAGACTAAGGTTGAGAGTATAAGAGCAACTTTAGCGAATATCTGTTCTCCGAGCACTATACATCCTAGATATGTGAATGCAATCACAACTACTAAAATCACGTATAGTTTGGAAAAGGTGGCGTACTCCTTCTCGGCCATCATTCATCTAAATAGTAATAATTGATTATCCTTAATAAAATTTCGTTTAAATTAGCAAAAAATACCAATTGCTTTAACCTGTTTGAGAATATCAGAAAACAAATTTAGAAGATAAATCCCATTATGTAAGTCTGTGCTTTTCGGCTAATCTCCGAATCTCCCTTATCCTATCCTGAATTAGCGGGTGTGTAGACAGGTAACTAGCTAGTCTATCGTATATATCCTCTTTTAGATCGAAAACATCCATTCGACTAACGAACTCCACCCCTAGCCCAAGCTTAGCTATGGCAGATGCCGCCGCTCTAGGATTCTTAGTAGCGAAAAGAGCTTCTCTATCCGCCAAGTACTCTACCTCTCTGTTAAACCAGAGGAAAGCTACTCTCAAAGGTATAGCTACTACCAAGAGCGGAAGGAGAAATACAAACGAAGCCGGGAAGAGCAACAGCAGTTTAAAGAGGACCTCTGTTAACGTGTAGATGAAGAAAACCCATCTGTACTTTATGTGGGCGAGCTCGTGGGCGATTACGAAATCGAGTTCTTCACTCGTAAACTTCTCTACTAAACCGCTGAATAATACTACTCGAGGAGATACAACCCCATAGGTAAAAGCGTTAAACTCCGGATTTTGAATCACCCCTACTTTAGGCATTGCGACTTTAACTGCGCGTGCTAAAAGAGATACTTTATAGTATAAGTCAGGCCAAATTGTGGAGCTGATCCATATAGGCTGTCTTATCTGAACCCTTACTATAAGCTCTAGACTCAACACGAGTAAGCCGACTAAAAGGATTATGATGAAGGGGTAGGCTAAAGCTCCTAAAACTGCGAAAGCGCCCGTAGACAACAAGAGGAAAATTACTGCGACCCAACCTCCTAGAAACATTAGGATCAAAAGACCTATAGCTAGCGCGAGCGCGTGCCAAAACTCCTGCCTAACCCCGTACTCGAACATATTGCCTACCAATAGTCGTAGATTTTAAAAAAGTTTTCTAACTAGAGGATATCCTCCTCGCATAAGATTTTAAAAATATTCTAGTTTTAGCTAGATATATTCTTCTAGCAATCCTGTACCTAGCTGGATTCGCCACCCGTGGTTTAAGCCTTCTCTTGGTTTCCTCAGAGAAAATCTCGAAGATAGGCTTGCCGTCCATATCGGAGAGTATCGGGAGTCCTAGCGCGTAGAGCACTGTAGGAGCTACGTCGTAGATATTGAAAACCGGTATTTTATCATTTTTGAGCTTTTTAAATAAAGGACCATAGGCGAAGAACACGCCTAGCGGCCTATGCCAACCCGTGAAGAACATAGGTTTCTCCCATATTCTCGAGTTCCAACCGGCTAGGTGTACTACTGGGAGATATTTGAAATTTTCAATAGAGTAGTATAAATCTGGAGCCTCATCGCCTTCATAGCCGTCGAAGAATTCAACATCCACTTTTTCCCCGGAGGGGAGTTTTAGATTTTTCAACGCTTTTTTCACTAATTCCTTAATTTTCTCCTTTCTATCATCGGGTATATTTCTCGTTAAGAAAATACCGCCCACAGCTCCTAGCGCATAAGCTAAAGTCTCGCTCCACTCCACGTCTTCTAGGAAGTCGCCGCTCATAAGCTCCATTAACGGGAAAAAGGAGAACCGCTCTATTATCTGCTTTATCAAAGGCTTATCGATTAGCTTATCGACGAGAGGTATTCTAGTTCTCCTAGCTATATCGTATATAAGGCTCATCTCCTCCATTTCCACCACAGTGAATATTAGCGTCGACAGTATCTTCAATATAGAGGTCTTCTTGGTTTTTAAGAAACCCGCAGATGCTAAAAATCTATTAACTAGGAAATAGCCGTGTAAAGGTCCAGCGCCGTGGTCCGAGATTACTAAAATGTTAGCCTCTCCTATTTTACGGAAGAATTTATCAAGTATGGAATCTATTTTTTTGTAAAAGTAGAAGATTATATCGGATAGAGAATCTCTTTTATGTAGCGGGTGGTTCTCGTCGAAATAATTCCAGAAATAGTGTTGAACAGTATCGAGAGTGAAAAATACTGGCATAAAGAAGTCCCACTCCCCATTCTCGTATAAATACTCGATTATCTTCCCCCGTTTCTCTACAACGTTTTTTAAACGCTTAATTAAATCGTATTCAAAAAAGCGGAAAATATCTAATCGTGGCATGACTTCATAGCCATTCACCAGCAGGTCCAATTCTTCTTTAAGCCCTATAGGGTAGGTAATGGGATATCCACTATAGAGATGGGCAGGTATCCCGGAGACCATCACCCCGTTAACGTAGGTTGGGGGATAGGTCATAGGAGCGTTTATAACCGCTGATTTTAGCCCATGCGCGGTGGCTATATCCCATATAGTTGGCTCTTTTAAATCGAAAAAAGATCTTAAACGTACACGATTCATCTTGCAGGGACATCTAACGTATTTAAGCCAGTCGTAGAATTTAGTTTTACAAGGTTTTTTGCCTGTATATATGCTCGTCCAGGCCGCCGGGCTTAGTGGAGGTGTGGTTGAACGTAGGTATCCGTAGAATCCTTCTTCAATCAATTTCTTGAAAAACTTTAACTTATTCTTCCATCTTAGAATAAGATCGAGAGAGGCGGAGTCTATACCTATGAGCACTAGTGGGGGCATTCGGATCCCTTAACGATTTATGATTTAGAAATACTCGAATAGA
Organism: Thermofilaceae archaeon; assembly: GCA_027017165.1. Classification (GTDB taxonomy): domain Archaea; phylum Thermoproteota; class Thermoprotei; order Thermofilales; family B69-G16; genus B69-G16. Next base: position 3,058 of record JALURF010000090.1, on the reverse strand, counting down.
GCTTATAAATCCAACTTTAACATTAAATTTCTAAATTTCGGAATTAGGGTTGAGAACCAGAAATTACGAGCGGTCTTCTCTCAACGAGAGCTTTAACGACTTTACGCCTACCACTGTTTAACGATCTCCATAAAGTGCCTCGAGAAACATTCATTTTTGCCGCAGCCTTCTCCTGAGTTAAACCCTCTAGGTACACTAATCTTAAAGCCTCGTATTCGTCGGGGAGGAGGTATATAGGCTCGCCCGGGAAGGGAAGCCCTCTTTCATCGAAAGGAACAAAAGTGACATAGGATACCTCCCCCCATATAACCCTATGTTTTGGAGGTCTACCTCTCCCCCTTCTACCCCATCGCCATCTCCATGGAGGTTTCCCCATAAAAACACCTAAACTAGATAAGCCCTATACAGTATAATATATTTCGCCTAATACCGATCCATAGACAATCGCCATGTTAACCCTCGACGCTCACTCTTTCCTCCGAGATAAGAACCGTTAAGCCGATGTGTCCATCCATATATCTCTCTCAAGCCATCCAAAATCTTACTATCTTCACATAACTCTCTCCCACAGATTGTAGAACAGATAAGAAGATAACAGGCCGAAACGATTATAGCCCATAAAAAGAATAGAGGGTATTTCTTAGCCAGTGCCATAGCCTCTCTCTTCTATGAGCTTCTTAAGCTCTTTTATCCTCTCTTCCACGCTTTTAAGCTCTTCTCGAAGATCCTTAAGCTCTTCCTCCAGATCTCTCTTATACTCCTCGAGCATCTCCAACTCCTGCTCCGGCGTCAACGGGGGCATAAAAGGAGACGGCGCGTAGTAGGGGTAAGGCGGATAATAGTACGGTTGCTGATAGCTTTGCTGTTGGCTGGGCTGTTGTGGCTGCTGCGGCGTTGGCATAGGCATGGGCGGGGGCATGAAATACCACCATCGCCATCCAAATCTCCTCATTCTCCTATGCCAGGGATACATGTTATCACCACACTATATTTTGTAGAGGATTTAAATAAATTTTGTGCTATGTTTCTAATAGAAGCTTATTATGCCGAGTTTAAGCCTATTTTCTACCAAGGATAAAGTTTATATTTGTGCTATAACACAAAAATATTGGAGGTGATAAAATGAGTTGGGGAGGAGGATGGGGTAGAGGAAGGAGAGGATGGATAGGTCCATGGCCTGGCAGAGGACCCTTTAGCTTTCTACCGCCATGGCAGAGACCGGGCTGGCTCTTCGGCAGAGGTAGCTGCTGGTGGCTCTTCGGCGGCCCCTGGGCTTTCTACCGCTTCCCGTTCTACGGCGGTTACTGGCCTCCATCCTACCATCCGTATTACTATAATCCGTACCACTGGCCTCCTAGCCCCTGGGTTTGGAGATATGCATGGATGTTTCCTTACTGGTAGGTGAGAACATGACTTACCCCTACTATTACTACTATTATCCAATGCCTTATCCCTTCGATCCCTTCACTCTAATGTATATGTGGATGTCGCAGTGGACTTATATGATATCGATGATGTACTACATGGAAATGCTTAAGGCTATGATGGAGACTTGGAGGAAATTCGCGGAAACGACTTTTAAGCCTGAGCAGTAGCTAGCTCACTAACTATTTCTCTAATGGCTTTGGCCGATGGCGATTTCGGAAAAGCCTTTAAAATTATTTTTCTGGAAATGTAAGCCTCTACTAAATACTCATCGTAGGGTATTTTAAAGACTTTAACTTTAAGCTCTTTAACTAGGGCTTCCAGTTCGCTGTAAACCCCTCCTTTTAGCCCATACTTGTTAATAACTACGACACTTTCCTTATTTATTAAGCCTATTAGCTTGTAGAATTTTCTTAAATCGTTAAGTCCTAGCCTAGTAGGCTCTGTGACGGCTATAACTAAGTCCGCGTGTTTTAAAGCCTCATATACCCCCCTATCCGTGCCCGGAGGCATATCTAAAATCACTAAGTCGTAGCTATCTGCATTCTCCAAGGCATAGTTGAGAGTTTCAGAAATTACTTCATCGGTTTTACGTTCACCAGGCTTGATCTCCCCAACTATTATATCTATAGGATCCATGGATCCCTGTTTGACCCAACCTATAACCGTCTTATCTTCTAATACAGCCTTTTCAGGGCAGACTACCATGCAATTTAGACAACCTTCACAGAGAGTTGGGAAGAATAGGAGTTTTCTCTCGGGTATCAGGATTAAGGCGTGTACGGGGCAATGCTTAATGCATTCGCCGCATAGTGTACATTTCTCCTCTAGAATTTTAGGCTTATATGTGTAGACTTCTCTAATCGTTCTCAGTCTGATATCTAGAAAAGTATATGTACAAGGATTATCTACGTCTAAGTCTACTAGTAAAATTCTATAACTTCTCCTAGCTAAGCCATAAGCTAGGTTAACCGCTAAAATTGTCTTCCCGGTTCCTCCCTTTCCTCCGCCCACCGCTATAATTTTCAAATACTTAACCTCTCTCTTATTTTTCCGAAAATCTCAATCAGGTTTTTTGAAATTTTAGCCTCGGGATATACTTTGAGTAGAGGCGTCATAGAAGTATAAGATTCGACAACTTTCTCGTCGTACTCTATCTTTCCCAAAATTTCGCATCTTAGGTTTTGCTCGATCTTCTCTGCAAAGCTTGGATTGAGATCGTACTTATTTAGCACGACTAAGCTTTCGATTTTTAACTTTTCAGCCAGTTTTAATAACCTGAAAGCTCCTTTAGCGGATTGGGGGGAAGGCTCGACTACGACTATTAGTAGGCTCGCCCCAGCCAGGCTAGATATAACTGGGCATCCTATTCCAGGAGCCGCGTCCACGACTAAAACTTTAGCATTGTATTTTCTAGCTTTTTTCTTGAGGTTGTAGACTAGTAGCCCGCTGTTTTCTCGCCTATATCTAAATCCCCGGTCACAACTAGTACTCCGCTCTTCGACTTAGCCGCATATAGCTCTCCTCGTTTTATCGATTTAAACGATATGGAAGCCGTAGGGCAAACCAGCATACAAGTTCCAAAGCCTTCACATAAAGCATAGTCGACTACGGGTCCTCTATCCTTCATCTT
>JALURF010000089.1 GCA_027017165.1 Thermofilaceae archaeon | reverse complement strand
GGAGGTTTATGTAGAGGAGAATTAGCGGTATTACTGATTCTTTTAACAATTTTAGAAACGTCATCTTTAAAAGTATTTTTGGCGTAATTTCAAAAGAAGACTTCTTACCCAGTATTGAGTCAAATATGCCTTAGTATAACTACCGGCGACTATTATACCGATAGCCTGTCCTTTGAAAACTCTGAGAGGAGGCTCTCCGATGATTATTAGAGGGGCCGCATACAGCAACAGCTGCAGTAAAGTGTATGCGACCACGTTTACTACATATTCAAGTGAAGATCGTACAAGTAGAAAATCCACTCCAAGAATTGATAAGACTGGAAAAATATTCGATAAAAATAGAGTTAAACCCACTAAGTACCATGTGATGCTAAAGCCGTAATCGAAAACTTGGAAAAGAGTCAGCCTTCTCAAAACCCTCAAGTATCTCGAGAATAAGTCGAAAGCTCCTTTAGACCACCTATACTGCTGTTTTTTAAAAGATTCTATAGTCTCTGGGACAAGCCCGTAGGCGAGTACTTCATCTATCATCCCTATTTTTAATCCATGTGGATGCCACTTTAACATGCTAGTCGCCATGTCCTCGACTATACTCTCTTCGACGAAGCCTCCGGCTTCCACGATTTTCCTTCTATTTCCTATCCAGTTTGTACCCACGCAAAACGCTGAGTTCGTGACACTTTTGCCCTTACGTGAGAAAGCGTAGTCGAATCTATAGCCTATATACGATGCTAAGGTTACGCTATTTTTACTCCAATTTTTAAATTCTTGAGGGAACATCAAAACGTCATAGTCAGATTCCATTATAGCGCTAGCCAATCTCCATAGCATACATGGAAGGGGAGCATGGTCTACATCTAGCACCACTATGTACTGGGCTCTACTATGCTTGAGAGCCGTGTTAAGAGCTCCTCCTCTAAAGCCTTTTCTCTCAATTCTCCAAATGTATTTTAATACGGTCCCGCTAAGTCTTAATTTCCGGAAGAGGCCGTAGGCAGAGCTAACTGCAGTTTTTGCATCAGAATCATCCACGATTATAACTTCTAGCTTCTCTCTGGGGTATATGAGACGATCTAAAGCATTTACCATTTCCTCCACAAGCTCTCTCGGCTCTTCGTATATCGGTACAATTATAGAGACTGTCGGGAGGAGGTCTTTGCTGAGATTTCGAACTTGTATACTCTTATAGTACGCAAGCCTGATCAGGGTAATAGCGTGGTTCAGTACTATAAAAAACCAGGTCATTTGGACGAATACGAAGGAAAGAGATGTTATAAATTGGAGAGGATCCGCGCTCCAGGCTAAATGCAACACATTATACATGAATAGAAATATGGCTACGTAAAGGGTTATACCTCCCAGAACTATATATCTAAAATTCTCCTTAACCATAGGTAAAAAAGAGTTATTTTCCGAAACTTGAAAAGGCTTTTTGAATTATCTGGGCTAGCCCCTCTTTCATTTGATCTTCGCTCATACCCTCTTGTTTGGCTTTTGTGAAAAAGTTGTAAATATCGTCCCAGTGCGTGATTATGAGGACGGCAAGTGCGCCAGCTAGAGCCGCGCCGCCATATTTTATTATATCATCCCATTTAATATCGAACTTGAATAAATCCTCGAAGAATCCTCTTTTCTCCTCCTCTTCTTCCTCAACTTCCGGCGCGGCTACCGTCGGTGTTGGGGGAGTTTTGCCTGCGGCTTCAAAAATAGCCATTCGAATATCCCTTCTTAACGCCCGGTAGAGCCTCGTCAATCCTATTCTTAAATCTCTTCTAAACTCCATAGAAAGCTCTTCTACTATTTCTCTTTTAAGCCGCTCACCGGGCGGAGGCCGCCTAGGGCCTCGCTCCGGCGGCCCCCATAAATCTCTTCTCCTCATGTCTTCCACTCGCCGCTGTCGGCGATTAATAAGTGTTTTTCAGGTATAATTTTTTATTGGTTAACTTCAGCTAGGCTTAATGTATGCTCTGACATAGACCTTATGTTTGTATTAATATTTACAGGCGTAGTTTGTTGATGTTCACAATTGCAAGAAAATTTATAACAGCCAGTAAACATGTATCTATCGCAGTTGATGCTCTATGGTGAGCGTGCGAGTTGTAAATTTAACGAAGAGATTTGGTGATGTAGTAGCCGTAGACCGTGTAACATTTGAAGTTAAGGATAAAGAATTCGTGGTACTTCTCGGCCCTTCAGGCTCTGGTAAAACTACGACTCTCCGTATGATCGCTGGCTTAGAAACTCCTGATGAGGGAGAAATCTACATAGGAAAGCAGCTTGTAAATGATCTACCACCTAAAGATAGAGATATTGCCATGGTTTTCCAGAGCTACGCCCTCTACCCCCACATGACGGTCTACGAGAATCTCGCATTTCCACTAAGGATAAGGAAGTATCCGAAAGAGGAAATAGATAGAAAGATAAGGGAAGTAGCCGAACTTCTGAGAATTTCACATCTGTTAAATAGAAAGCCTAAACAGTTGAGTGGTGGTGAACAACAGAGAGTAGCTCTCGGCCGAGCTCTAGTTAGAGAACCTAAGGTATTCCTTATGGATGAGCCTCTCAGCAATTTAGATGCTAAGCTAAGGGTCTATATGAGAGCTGAGCTTAAGAAAATGCAGAAAGAATTAGGTATTACGACTATTTATGTAACTCACGATCAAGCTGAAGCGATGACGATGGCAGATCGTATAGCCGTGTATAACCGGGGTAGAATACAACAGATGGCTACTCCAGAGGAACTCTATCATAAACCCGCTAATCTCTTCGTAGCGGGATTCATCGGAGCTCCAGGAATGAACTTCTTCGACGCCGTTTTAAAAAGGAAGAACGGTGAGGTAATTTTAGATGCCGGAGAATTTAAGCTCACTCTGCCTCTATCCTTAATTGAAGCCGCGCATATCGAAGAAATGCCTATAGAAGTGGTTATGGGGATAAGACCCGAGCACATACGTGTCCATAAAGAAAAAGTCCCTCAATCGATTGAAACTGAGGTTTACGTGGTAGAACCTCTAGGTTCCGAAACTATTATCGACTTCAAAATGGGCGAAACTATTTACAAGATTAAATATCATGGAGAAATGAGGCTTAACACTGGCGATAAGATTTACATCGCTTTTGACTTGAATAAGATACATTTATTCGATAAAAAAACCGGTAAAGCTATTATATAGGGCTATCACAAGGAATAAAATCGCGACCAAAGATTAAAATATTAAACAATTTATATACGCTTCTCTCTAATCATTTTTAGTAAATTGCGGTTTTTACGATTCTCTTTTAAGTAACACACTGTTATTTTATAAATTACTTTCATTTAAGTCTTCGGACATCCTTTATCTAGCAAGTCCACTTCATATATTGGTTGAGGGGTTCTAATCGTGACGCTTCAGGAGAAAAGGACACTCCCCCTCAGTGAAAGAGCATCGGAAATAGTCAGCGCAGAGCAGGACTACCTTAAAAGAGCCAGCTGGGATGTTTTCGAAAACGCGAATATGAACATTAGCTATAGCAACTTCAGGAATTTCCTATTCGACCGATTAATCAAACGACCGGACGTCCTCAGCGCTTACCTGCCTAAGGAAGCCGTAAACGAGCACTTAAGCGGCGAGTTCCACGTTCATAAACTCCCAGACTCACTGTTCATCCCATACTGTATCGGGTGGAGTTTTAGAAGAATACTTAAAAAAGGATTGATAACTCCCTCTATAATCTCGAAACCGGCCAAACACTTAGACACAGCAATAGCCCATCTAACCAATTTCTTCTTCTTCGGCTCTCAAGAGTATACTGGCGCACAAGCGGCTTCCGGCTTCGATATATTCCTAGCCCCCTTCGTGAGACACGACGGACTACCCTATGAAAACATCAAGCAGGCTATACAACACATGTTGTTTAACTTAAATTATCCGGCGCGCGCCGGATTTCAATCCCCGTTTACGAACATTACAATCGTGTTAGATACGAGCAAGCAATACCTTAAAGAGAACGCCGTTTTAGGAGGTAAAACTCTGCCGAATACACTAGAGGAGTATCTAGATGAAGCATTAATGATAAACAAAGCTCTCTTCGAGCTCTTAATAGAAG
>JALURF010000088.1 GCA_027017165.1 Thermofilaceae archaeon | reverse complement strand
TAATTGTCGAGAATAAGCCTAAAATAAGAAAATATAATTTGAAAATTCGATGAAGAGAAATAACAGCGCCATTTTATGCAAAAAGGAAAAAATTAAGACGTTTTTAATCCTAGCCGTAATACTTATCCCCGTACTTCAACTACTCGCTGGCGGTCAATAACAAACAATAACAATTCAAGCAAAGCTACCGTTAAAAGCCAAAATAGCGGGAACAGTGTGGATGACAGTACCCACAGACCCTTACCAAAACCCGAATTACGAGCCTTCATACTGGATACCAATACTTAAAAAGCTTAAAGTCGACGGAGTATTCGTCAGTTTTAGCGGCGAATGGTTCTGGTGGAAAGATATAGACGGAGCTAGAAACCTACTTAAACAATATAAAAAGGCTGGCTTCTTAGTGATAACTCAATGGGATCACCATGGCGGCTACGGACCGGAGAACAATCCGTGGGTTCAAAACTACGCCGCTAAGTACCCTGAGAAGCAAATGGTGAAGATCTACAGATTCTTCTTAAACACGAGTTTCATCGAAAAACCCTACGAGTATTATCCAAATGGAACGCTAATCGTGGCTGTGGGGCCAGTTTATGGCAAAACATCCCTATACAAGTACTATCCCGCCAGCGAGTTTACCTGGCTATATAATGATACTCACTACGCTTTAGAGGGCAAAGCTGTAGATCCACCGGACTTCGAGAGCAACGCCACGTATAGACTACGCTACAGCATAGACTACGAACTTTTCGTAAACTCGACCGGAGAGTATTTGAAGATATACAACACAAAACGCGATAAGCACATAGTATACAACCTATACCTACTGGAGTTTAGAGAAGGTTACTTAAGTTTTTACTTCCCAGATACTCTACAAGTTTGGCTTCAATCTTGGGAATATTTCCTGGGCAATTTCAGCGACCTACTGGACGGGGTATGGCAGAACAACGGTGGATTCCAAGCTCTAGAATCTCATCCAGAGTTCCTGCGCTATATAGAGAGAAAATACGGGATAGATTTCAACTTCGACAACTGGTGCCACACTTGGTGGCTTCCAGTCTGGAATACTACAAGCAAGGCCCAGTACATCCTAGAATACGAGAGATACCTAGTGCTGAAGGAATACGCTAGAAGAAAGGCAGAGCTTACTCATAAGTATGGCCTCGTATGGGGGGTCAGCTCTAGCGACATGAAAAGAGGCGTTAGATACATGGTAGAATACCTTGATTTCATCGAGGTAAACGAAGATCCGAGAGAAGCGGGTAACGTTCACATGTACGCCGCGTCGTGGGCTGACACGATATGGTCTCCTGCAAATGTATCCCTAGGAACGATGACTACTTTCTTGATATATCCCGATAAAACAGCGAATGACTTTCTAGCGTATAAACGCTCTGCAACCTATGGATTGGCTTTTAACCCAGATGGTGCTATGCTTTTATGGTGGACGCAGACAAACGACTATGAAATAAAGCCGGAGTGGGAGACGGCTATACTAGAAGTTAACGAGTACTGGCACACTCTTTTCTCAAAGGTTAAAAAGCTATTGGGAATCACCTCAAACAGATACGTCATTAGCGGCGTCTACTACCTATCGTATACGAATAGGTATGCTCAGAAATCCTGGACTAATCTAGGACAGGTTTACATGTATCCGCTAGACTTGCACTATTTAACATACATAGGTCTGCCGCGCGATAATCTCGGAATTTATTTAGGACAGACGTACAACGGCGTACCCAGCTCTAGTACGCCATTTATAAATCTAGACGCTACACCCGCGTTTGAATCTCTAAAAACGTGGGTTAGTAATGGGGGCAAGCTAGCCATAGCGCACTCATTTTATAAACACGTTAAAGCGGGAAGGGCGAGCGGAGCTTCCCAGATCGCCGCTATCATAAAAGAGCTCGTTAATTCTGAAGAAGATCTAGAGCCTAGGTCTAGAGATGAATGGCCAGTTTTCGAAAATATCCATCCATTAACTATAGGCTTAGAAGACAGTATGGGCTTTGACTATGGAGGTACTTGGGCTAAATCATGGGAGTATAGACCAGGACAAAACAGATACATTGTAATCCAGTACGCGGCGCCACTCGGCTATAATATCAGCCTCCTGCACGAGAGACGCTATGGGAGCGGCTTAGTCCTAGCTATCGGAGGGACGATGGAGCCTTTCTACGAGCCTTCTGGGGGGAACATATCCGCTTATGAAGAATACTGGACTAGGCTTATCCTCTACTTATCGGGTAAGTTGAGTGCTCCAAGAGTGCATAATGTAGGCAGAACCTTTGTTTGGAAAAAGAATAACGTCTACTTCGTGATGTTGATGGATTCGTGGGGTACAGGTCCTAGAGAAGTACCCCTAACTCTTTACAATATTCCCGATCCTATAATCGTAGAAATCTCGACGTGGAATATCTTGAGAAACGGAACTAAAATTACTCTTGACAAATACGAGGCAAAATTTTACGCTATAATAACCGGAAAAATACCCTCTCTAGTGTGGTCTGAGAGCAATGCTTTAGCCTTTGAATTTACGGGAGAAAGCTTCTACTATCATGTAATTCCATACAACAATTCATCATTCACAGTAGTATACTGGCCCAACGGCAATTTATATTGGCAAAGACTAGACACGGGGGAAGTTATCACCAGAGTTTCATCCCTGAAGGAGTTAGAGAATAGCGATAATGCGGTATTCTATAACGCCACGACCGGGCTCTGGTTTATAAAAGTGACGCATAGTCAGCCTTTAGGGATATACGGTTTTACTTCTCAAAGCTACCTCCTATCAGTAAGCAGCGAACCTATCGAGGGTGTAGAAATAACCTATAAGGGCGACTTTGTCGGAGTCTCTGCGACGCCATTCTATCTTAACGCGACAGCACCTTTCGTGGTTGAGCTCTCAGCCCCTAACATCGTTAATAGTAGTGGTACGGAGTATGTACTCAAGGGATGGAAGGTGGACGGCGTGCTATACTCCGAAAACCCCTTACTCGTAGAAGTTACAAATGAAACATCTTATAGACAAGTCTCGGCGGTTTACGAGACTTCGATGAGCTTAACCAGCACTAGCTATCCCATAACTATTCAAACGGTTAAAACTCTGGATGAAAGCGGCAATGAAAGCAGTGAATTCCTACTCTATGAACTAGTATTAGTCAAAGTTGCGATAAACTGCACCAGTTCGCTCTCAAGCACATTAAAATATATTGGTATAGTCAAGGTTAAGAATCCGGCTGGAGAAATGGTAGCTTATGGATCCATAATAGCTAAAATAGAGCCCTCCGAATACCAGGAATTCATAGTAGGCGTCGTCCCTGTCGGAAATGTTTTAGGAACCTACACAGCCACGGTTTACATATGGAGTGACTGGCCTTCAAAAGGAGGAGTGCCTCTTTCCGATCCTGTACAGGTAACGTTTGAGGTGGTGGGCGGATGAGAGCTAAAGCGCTATTATTAATTCTCCTACTAGTCTCAGTTTTTCTATCTCAAATAGCTTCAGCTATATCGATCACAGTTTCGACAAATAAGGGAGCCTACAAAAAAGGAGAAACTGTCAAAGTTACGGGAAAAATCTCAGGTGCCAGCTCGTACCCCGTATCGTTTACTTGGGAGGCTAAAGACTCTACGGGGCGTAGGATCGATTTCGATCAAGCAACAACTGATTCTAATGGTAGGTTTTCCTTCTCTTTTGTGATAAAATCGTCCGTCTCACTTGGAAAAGCCGTAGTTACAGTATCCTATGGCGGAGTTACCAGTTCAGCGGTTTTCTACATTAAAGAGTCGAGCTCGCTATCTCTATTAGCTAATCCTAAATCCGTAACTAAAGGGGGGAAAATAACCCTTACAGGGGGCATAACTCCGAGTCTGCAAGGCGTTTCGATAAAAATACTACAGTCAGCTGGTGGAGGATGGTCGCAAATAGCTACAGTGAAAACGGATTCCAACGGCAAATTTTCGTACACTTGGACTGCGAATGCCGAGGGTACCTATAGCTTTAAGGCTACTTGGAGCGGAAACGACAAGTATTTCGGCTCTACCAGCAATACTGTTTCGGTTAAAGTAGTTAAACCCTCAAAGCCCAAAGG
>JALURF010000087.1 GCA_027017165.1 Thermofilaceae archaeon | reverse complement strand
GTTATAGATGAAGCCCATAACCTACTACTGCCTCGAGAAAATCGTTTTCCAGTAGACCAACTTAATAATGTTATTGTAGCATTAGAGAGATTTCCTTATTCAAATAAAAAGACGATTTCCTCTCTAATATCACTAAAACACTTTATTGAAAAATACGAAGGAGCTTTCGATTCTCGAGCTTTTATAGATGAAAATGTGCTTATAGACTTGGAATCGGCATTAGCGTTTTTTCTTGAACGAAAGATCAAAACGGGTATAGGACAGCTTCTCCGAGTTCTTAAAAGCGATATACTGTATGTTGAGAGGGAAACCTTAATAGGCATAAAAGCTCCTATCATGGGCATTCCCCGTCCTGCCGTGCTTCTATCAGGAACTTTCATACCCGAGTTGTCCAGAGTGCTAGATGTTGATATTTATATTAAAGTTGAACGCAAGCCTATACAAACTTTCGTACTGACGTGGCTTACTTCTAAATTTAATGAATTCGATGAGCATATACGAGAATACAGAAAACTGTTGAATATTTTAAAAAAGTATGGGAGTGTAGTGGTGTTCGGAACCCACAGAGTGATCTCCAAATTTCGCCACGAGGCTGACATCTACGAAGAGGATATTGTTAAGATACCGGCAAACTGGAGCGGAATTCTGCTCTTGAAAACACGTGGCCGTTTTTCAGAGGGTGTAGACATTAAAGCAAGGATAGTAACTATCCTTGGAGCTCCCTATATGACTCCTGAAATCATTAGTAGACTCTCGGATATTTACAGGCGTCTAGGTTTCAAAGATTATAAAATGCTGGCGAGCGATGTTCCTATGCTTATAGCCACGCTACAGTGTATAGGTAGGATCACGAGAGATATTCAAGTAAAACCGGTAGTAATTCTAGCTGATTACAGATATCAGTATTTTGAAAGATTTCTTTCTCCATACCTTAGTTTTATCTACTTAAAAGATTTAAAGGAGCTAAGAAAATGGCTTGAGCTGAGAGTAAAAGCATCTTCTGGCGACGCAATGAATAAATAAGAGGGTTAAAGCTAATAGGCAGGGGTACTGAGCTTAAAATGTGGCTTAGTGAGGCCTATGAGACGTGTAGAAAAAAGACTTAGAATTCGCCGTATGCCTTCTATACCCCCAGGACAGGTTAGAATAAATCCAAAAACTATGGAATACTTGGGTATAGATGATGAAGTGGAGATAGTAGTAGCGAGAAAGAAGAGACTAGTTTTCAAAGCTTACAGCCTCGATGAAGTACCTGAAAATGAAGTCTGGGGTAATGAGGAAGAACTACGTACCCATGGCATAGCCGATTACACCATAGCTACGTGCCGTGCACCCCTAAAATCCCAGGAAGTGGTGTAGATGGAGCGGGAAGAACTATCCGGAGTCGTTAAATCTATCGCAGACCGCAAGCTAGTAGAAAAATATCTAGAAGAACTACGACTGCTAAATGAAATAATGAAATCTATATACTCAGTTATAACGCGCGATGATATCGATAGAGACACGCTGGAGCAATATATTAAAAGTATCAATACGGCGAAGGAAGAAATAGAATTATTGAAAAAAGATGTACTTGAATATATCTCTAAGACGTCCCCTACGCTATACCACCGCGAGGATTGGCTAAGAATAGCCACAAAGATATACAACGCTACGGATAAAGCTGGAGGGGTAATCTACAGGTTAGAGTACATATTAAATAAAGAATGGCAAATACCCACATTCATAAGGCAGCGATTAGCGAACTTGACCGATAATGTTATTAAAATTATAAATGAATTTGCTAATGCTATGAGAAATATGATTTTAGGAGAAAAGGTATACGAAAAATTTAAAGCAATTGATATGTTGGAGAAAGAAGCGGATCAAGAATACCGAAGCATAATATTTACGGTGTTAGAATCCAATATAGCCACATCGTCTATGTTCTTACTGCTTAACATCGCGGAAATGCTAGAAGATATATCCGATATAATAGCTATGGCTAGAGACGATATGCATATAATATTACTTAATATGCCGTAACCTGCTATGCACTGAAGAATTCTAGAATAGAAGCTTGTTTCTCGCCTTTCAGTATTTCTTGTTCGGTAACTCCGAAATATCTCAATACTCTTAAAGCTACAGGTAAAATTTGTTTTTGCACATAGTATTCTACATCTACATCATCGTAGTTTTTAACGAAAATATATGGTTTAGCTTTTTCAGCCATTTTCTCTCCATCTTTACAAATTATATAGCCTATTTTCTCTCCCTTAGATATTTTATATCCGGCTCTCATAAGCATTCTAGCTACGCGCACGTGCGCCACGTCTACCTCATACTCTTCAATCCTCTTGGACAGAGTCTTCCATATTATTAATTTTTCCAAGGGAATTTCGCCACTTCTAAGCTTTTTAATAATTTCTCTTACATATTTTACAGCTCTTTCAGGCTTGGCGTCTTTAAGCACTATTTCTATAACTTTTTCCTGTAACTCCTTGGCCAGCTCGCTCCAGTCGCCTCTAACGGCTTCTAAACCGACTACGTCTACTCTGCCGTCTTTTAATAATCCACAATATCGTTTTTTAGCTTCGGTGAAGAAAACGCGTTGATAGATCTTGTCGATTTTTATATCAAATCCTAGTTTATTCTCGACGAGCACTATGAATTTTTCTATTTTTTCGGGTTCATATCTTATAAAGAGGCTGTCAGTGTCTCCGTATATAACCTCTAGTCCTAAGTCTCTCGCTATGTTTATGGCTTCTCTTATCAACTTTCTACCCCAGGCAGTAGTTGCTTCAGCTACTTCTCTTTTATACCATCTAGCGCCTATCCATCCGCAATATCCATAAGTAGCGTTGGCTATTATCTTTAGAGCCCGTTGTCTTTCGTTTAAAATTCTATACTGTGGATCGGAAGGATTCAGTTTCTTCATTTCTTTTCTTATCTCATTTCTAGCTTTAAGAAGTCGCTGCAATACCCTCTTGTAGAAGCCCGGAGGATTTTTTCTAAATCTATGATTCACTTCGGGGGCTATATTTACTTCTTCTAAATCGACGTTCAGATGGGGAGGCACATAGGTGTCGGGCGATATATTCATTTTAATCATTATATTCGGATACATTGATGAAAAGTCTAGAACCGCTATATTTTCATGAATACCGGGTTTAGGCTTTAAGACTATCGCGCCCCTATATCTTTTATAAGGTCTTTCAATTTTATTCGGTATTAATTCTCCATATTTGAAAGCTTGTCTCATTAAGTGCCATTCAACGCGATAACCCACTGATGCTGCGCCGACCTGATCCAGGGGCAGACCTACAATAGCGGAGAGTTGGATAGCGAAGGGAAGAATTTTTTCAGCTATTCCATAAGTGCTTTCAGCATCCTCCATAGCGTATTTTAACAGAATTTCCCGCTTTTCCTCCCAGTATTTATAAATTTCATTTTTTTCTATTTTAGTTCTTTTTTCTTTAGGGAAAACTCCCAGATAATCCGCTATATTCTCTAAAGTTTTTACCTTTACCTCGTAAGTTTCTTCTGCAAAATCGTATAAATCGACATTAGCTCTGCCTATTATTGAGAAATGACCGTACACACTCTGAGCGGGGGAACCGCGCGTGCGAGAAACATGCATTTTCACTTTCGTTCTTTTACTGCGCTCTAATAGGTATGGCCAGTCAAAGCGATTATTGTTATATCCAACTATGATATCGGGGTTGAGAGTTTCTATATCTGAGATAAACTCCCTGAGCAGTTCTCTATCGTTTTTATCTTTTGCCGTTATGACGCGTTTATCCTTTCCCCCATAAACCCTAGATATAATTATCACAGGATCGCGCTCAGGGTCAGGTTCTCCTCTTACATTGTAGCACTCGATATCGAAGGCATATACAGTCAGTCTCGGCAATTTTCGGATATCTGATCTTAGCTTTGGAGTACTCTTAGCTAGAAAAACTCTATCTACCTGCCAATCAGATTTAACGGGCAGTTCTTCCACCTCTACTTCATGCCAAGAACAAGGGTATACATCATTGTCAATCATATATCTCATGTAAAAGCGTATGTCAGCTTCTAACACGTCGGACACGCCTTTAATATGTCTTACCTCTTCTCTTATCTTCGGAATTAACGGCGGCTCTTTACATGTTATCTTTAATACTTTTACAGGTTGTCCGAAGTACTTTTTCTCGAGTAAGTCTATAGAGATTAAATGTCTTTTCACAAGATCATTTTTCAAAATAATGTTTTTTACCTGTTGAGGATCTGCATTTTCCGCTAAAAGAACATAAAAATACGGTCTAAAAGACCGGTCGAGAATAACCACTCGTTCATCTTTATCAGTTATCCCCCACAGCCTAATTTCTGGAATTTCACCAACCATTTCATAATTTATATCTAATAGCCAAAATAGAATACGCAATTCTTCGCCACCTAAATAAAATAGGTTAAACAACCGGTATAAACTCTTCTCTCGTACCCTTTTTCCCTATAAGGATCAAGTCTATACCATCGCCGCTTATGGCATCCCTACTGAAAGCTGCTTTAACGGATTTTATCGCCAATTTTTTAGCGTCTTCTAAACTAGCTTTTTCATCATACTCGTCTTCGATGATACTAATAGCTAATTGAGCTCCCGTTCCCAAAGCAGCATACTTATCTTCAATTAAAGCCCCTATGGGATCTAGTACGTATATGTGAGGACCGCTTAAATCTACTCCTCCAACTATGGTTTCAACGAAATAGGGGAAGAGTCTTCTATTGAAGAGTATTAAAGACAGTAATTTAGCCATTCCCTTAACCGTTATCGGCGTGCCAGTATCATATTCATAAAGCTTAGCTTCTGCCTCTAGACTTCGGGCGAGAGTTTGCATATCAGAAATTAGCCCAGCACTAGCTATTCCTATCCTATCCGTTATCTTGTAAACTTTTTTACCCGCTCTGCTCATAAGCATAAATCCGTACGTTACTCTCTTATCGGCAGCTAATACCACGCCCTCTTCTACCACTATCCCAACAGCCGTAGCTCCTGGATAATAACGGTATTCAGCCATATTGCATCACTCCTATTGAGGACATTCACTTTTATATTTTTGCTGTGCGAGGGAGTACCATATCATTGATAAAGCTGGAGCGAGTAGAAAAGAATATGAGGTAGAACCTGCTTGGTTCCTTGATGGAAAACCAGTACGATATAAAAACGGCGGTCATGATATTAATAGTAGCATTAATCCTGAGCTACGGACTGGTGAAACTTCTCTCTGTCGCATTAAATACCGAGTTGCCTCTAGCTGTGGTCTCCAGTTGGAGCATGGAACCCACACTCCATATAGGAGATTTGATAATAGTAAGGGGGGTGGAGCCCAAAGTCGGCGATGTTGTTGTTTACTCTAGAGGGAAGTATATAGTGCACAGAGTAATTGCGAAAAGTGAGACTACAGACGGCTTCACGGTGATCACTAAAGGAGATGCGAATACTTATCCGGATGGGAGGATTTCTTATAAACAGGTTAAGGGAAAAGTTGTTATAATCGTGCCCTACGTAGGCGTGTTGAAGTTGTTAAGCGAAAAGTTTTATTATGTATTCTTTGCATTGGCTTTTGTGGTTTTTTTATCTACAAAAATATTCTTCTAACTGGGGTAAAAAATTTATAAGGATTTATATATGGTCTCTTATAAATACCTAGTGGAGGTTGATAACATTCCGAAACCGTCGTTTAAAATAGAGAACGTAGTAGCTTCAGTATCGCTGAGCCAGACGCTAAACTTGGAGAAAATAGCGGAAAGAGTGCCGAACGCCGAGTATAGTCCGGAACATCCCAAGCAATAGGCTTGGGATCCGAGAGTTCCCCGGTTTAGTGCTCCGGCTTAAAAAACCTAAGACAGCGACGCTGATATTTTCCAGCGGCAAAATGGTATGTACAGGAGCTAAATCGGAAGCAGAGGTAAATAGAGCTGTAAATACTATAATAAGGGTTTTGAAAAAACACGGCATAAACATCAAAAGTAAGCCCAAAGTGGAGATACAAAATATCGTAGCAAGCGCTAACCTTAAAGCGAGTGTCGACCTGGAGAAAGCCGCGCGATTGCTGGAAGGAGCCATGTACGAGCCGGAACAATTTCCGGGGCTGATATATAGGATGAGCGATCCGCGAGTAGTACTACTGATATTTTCCAGCGGCAAAATAGTATGTACTGGCGCTAGGAAAGAAGAAGAAGTAAGCGTTGCCGTGAACAAGATATATAATCTATTGCGCGAACTCGACGTATTGTATATCTAGCCCTTGCCGGGATTCGAGAATGAGCGACTATATAATCAGAGAGTTTAAGCCAGAGGACTTAGATGCCGTTATAAATATAAACCGTATGTGCCTCCCGGAAAATTACCCAGCCTATTTTTTCATGCAGCACTACGTTAACTACCCCGAATCGTTCTTAGTGGCCGAAAGCAATGGTAAAGTAGTCGGATACGTTATGTGTAGAGTTGAGTATGGTAGGCTCAAAATTGGAGGATTGGAGGTTGGTAGAAGAGGACATATAATATCGATAGCGGTTATGCCGGAGATGAGAAGAAGAGGAATAGGACAAGCCTTAATGGAGAAGGCAATAAATGCCCTCAAGGAGAGGTATAAAGTGAATGAATGTTATCTAGAAGTCAGAGTTTCTAATGTACCCGCTATACGGCTATACCAAAAACTCGGTTTTTCAATAGTAGATCGAATAAAGAAGTACTACCTCGATGGAGAAGATGCTTATTTAATGGCTAGAAGAGTTTAGTAATGCTTGCCTCACGACGGGTAAGTTTCGCGCATCACTCGCTGCCGGAAGTTTTCGTCATCGGCATTTTCATTTCTTCTTTAAAGGTTTAAATATTTTCTCCGGGAGAATATTCTGTTCTTCAACCTCTATAACCGGAATAAACGATAACTTTGCGTCATTCAGTATCCTATCGCTGTAAGTTATGCTTCCATCGAAGTTATTATATATGAGGTAGCTCCCTTTTATGGGCTCTTCGCGCTCTACGTAGTATATTATGCTTGAATCGCCCACGGGCAAGAACGGGACGAAATATACGTGTCTCCCCCGTATCCTAGCATGGTGGATTAAGGGTATTTGAGTTGTAACTACGATATTTACTAGGTCCTTGATGTCTCGCAGTTTAATGAACTTTGGGATAGCAGACACCCCTTAGCTTTTCTCGGTTTTAAAATAGAGTGTGTGCTATTAAAAATAAACGCCTACTACGTATGGTTGCCTGCTTCCTCCTCTTTTATCAATTCCAAATATTCTTCAGGAGTCAATAAGTCCTCTAGCTGAGACTTGTTTTCCACCATAACTTTTACTATCCAACCATCTCCATAAGGATCTTCAGAAATCAGCATCGGATTATCCATTAAATCCTCATTCCACGCCACCACTACACAATCTACCGGCGCGTAAACATCACCTATACTTTTAATCGACTCTACTACAGTTATTCGTTCTCCTTTCGAATATCTTCTAAGTTCCGGTTCCTCAACCATCACTATATCTCTAAGCTTTTTCTGAGCGTAATCGCTAATCCCTACCAAAGCGTAATTGTTCTCAATAACTTTGATCCATTCATGGGTCTTCGCGTATCTTCTATCTTTCGCTACTCTATATCCCTTGTACTCTAAGTAATCATTCAAGTTGAACACCAAGTAACTCTCCTTCTCATAGAGTTATATATTTTATGAGAATGAGCGGGCCCGCCGGGATTCGAACCCGGGACCTGCGGCTGGCTCCCTTCAGATAGGAGGCCGCCGCCCCTCCAGGCTGGGCTACGGGCCCCTCAATACTAAGTAGACGCCGGGGCCGGGATTCGAACCCGGGCGTCCCTGACGGGACACGGGCTTTCCAGGAATGCTCCAGGCCCGCGCCTTAAACCACTCGGCCACCCCGGCTTCATATATTAAGTGGCGTACAGCTTATTTACTTTACTGTCTCCATAAGGGTGGGTAAGTACCGGGAGACATTAAAACTTGAGTTGTTTTCACGGCTATTCCTCTTTTACTCGAGACCATCTCTTCGCTCCTCATGCGAGCTTTTCCTATGGCTACCAATTCGCCCTTTAACGTGAAAATAGCTACTACATCGTTAACTCTTATTCCTGTTTCTACGTGAAGAATTCCAGGTACTGCCAGCGCCGCACCGTGACATATGGCATCAACAGCTGAATCCCTTATCACAACCTTGGGTATATGCTCTACAGCCACCTCCATGGGCAGTATAACCCTCCTAATATAATCCTCGATATCGTGTTCTCTCCACAAAACATAGGAGTCAACCACGTCTTGTAGTGTCGCCATGTTGGTTTTTTCGGAGAGGCTTCCAGCTCGTATTCTCCTAAGCTCGTACATGTGGGCGCCGACTCCGAGAACTTCTCCTATGTCGTGGCAGAGTTTTCTGATATAAGTTCCGGCTTCACACCATATTCTAAGTAAGACATAGCGATTTTCGCGTTCCAGCATATCAATTTTATAGATTTTCCTGATTCTCACAACTCTTTTTACAGCAGATCTCAAGGGAGGTCGTTGATATATTGGACCTTGGAATTCTCTTAAAACAGCTTTAAGTTTCCTATCGCTGACATCTCCGTGAAGTTTCATTACACAGATATACTCTTTATCCTCTTTAAGCAGCACTGGTATCAGTTTTACGGCTTTGTTTAAAGTTATCGGCAAGATACCTGAGACTTTGGGATATCCCCCACCTCCCATCAGGGAGGTTCTAGGGTCCCTGCATGAGCTATTTTCTTAACTGGTAATATTCTCTTTATCCAAGCTGTGACCTCATGACTCGAGGGTCCTACGGGCTTATCTAAATTGATTACACCGGTTTCTATCAGTTCCTCGACACTTCTCTCTGATGGAGGTTTTCCGTATCTTGGATCCGTCTCTTCCTCTGCTCTTATTAGAATCTCTCGTTTTTTCACCTCTTCCACCTAGCTAATGCTGGGCACAATTTCCTTTTTCATTTCAGCTATCAACCCGGCCTCTTCCAGCGCCGAGATAACTTCTTCATCGCTAGCGCCCTTGGATATTCTAATCTTATGGGGCGTCGGTTCTATATGTTTCACGTTTACTCTTCGCCTCTTAACTCCTGTCAACGTTTTAGGCCCCGTAACAACTACAAAGTTTTCATTTATGATATCTACAATTACGCATTTTCTTCCCGCTTCTCTACCAGCTATTTTTACGCATATTCTCCCGACGTCTATCACCTTTGGCATATACGCTACCACCAGACCACTACTAAAGAAGAAAAACTTTTAAACATTGCTGTTGTTTAGACTCCTAAACACAGTGATGGGAAGCAATATGCCAAGGCCGGCTCTTAGATCAAGGACGACGAAAAGAAAACTAGTTAGAACGCCTGGAGGAAGATTAGTAGTAAGAGTCTTACCCAAAAAACACGACGTGCCAAAATGCGCCATATGTAAAAAACCACTACATGGTTATCCCAAGATGACTGCTAAAGAAGAAAGAAAAGGGCACAGACCTCCTCAACGTCCCTATGGAGGCTATTTTTGTCATTCATGTCTAAGAGCTCTACTTAAGTCGGCTGTCAGAAATACTTATCCACTGTAGGCTGAAATCTTGTCCAAGAAAAAGTTAACAGTGGCTATAAGTGGACAACCGGCGAGCGGTAAAACGACATACGCCAAATTCATAGCTCATAAATATAATCTACGCTATGTTTCCAGCGGACAGCTTTTCAGAGAATACGCGCGTGAAAAGGGCTTGTCTCTTCTCGAACTTCATAAACTTGCGGAAAAAGATCCCTCAATAGACAGGGAAATAGATGAGAGGGCGTTGGAAGAGGCGAAGAAGGGGGGCGTAGTTATAGAGGGACATTTGGCGGCTTGGATTGTAAAAGATTTCGCGAATGTGAAGATATTTTTTAAAGCTCCATTACAAGTTAGAAGCCGACGATTAGCTGAAAGAGATAGAAAGACGCTGGATGAGGCGGCCCGTGAGATACTTTTTAGAGAGCGGAGTAATAGAGAGAGAGCCAAGAAATACTATGGCATAGATCTCGATGATTGGAGTATATTCGATTTAATAATTGATACGTCAGTCCTGAACATAGAGGATATAAAAGCCATATTAACGGTTTTCATGGAGCGGATCATACGGCGCAAAAACCTCCAGGGATAATAAATATTTATATGAGTGTATATGACAACCTGCGTACATCTAAGGTGATATAGGGGGTTTATATGACTTTGAAAAAGGGAGCATTCGTGCTAATAGAATACACGGTCTACAACAAAGATGATCAAAAAATCATCGACACTACCGTAGAGGAGAAAGCGAAAGAGGGGGGAATATTTGATGAGAATACGAAATACGAGCCGGAACTCGTTATTATTGGCGAAGGCATGATGTTTAAAAGTTTAGAAGAAGAAATTGTAAAACTTAAAGAAGGAGAAACAGCTACTATAGAACTGCCGCCAGAAAAAGCATTTGGGAAAAGAGATCCGGCGAAAATCAAGATTATTTCGGCTAGGGAATTAAGTAGAAGAGGTATTATTCCGAGAGTTAACGAAGAAATTGAAATTAACGGACAACGTGCAATTATAAGGAGTGTCGGAGGAGGGAGAGTTACTTTAGATTTTAATCATCCATTAGCTGGTAAAACTCTAATATACGATGTGAAAGTGGTAAAGGTTTTGAAGGAACCATCGGAAAAGCTCCGCGAGCTTGCATATCGCTGGCTTAAAAGGGCTTTATCCAGGAAGGATATCAGAGTTAGAGTCAGAGAGAAAGTTGCTACAATAATCTTGCCAGTCCGCATCCTATCAGCGGAAAACCTCGGCATAGCGGTGAGAGGAATAATAAGGGACATTCAGAAATATTTCCCCCATATAGAGAAAGTCGTTTTTAGAGAGGAATACGAGTTTCCTAAGAAAGAGGTTGAACAGAAACGAGAGCAAGCTCGTAGCTCAAAGGACACTCCAAAGACCGAGAAAGAATCTCCAAAATCTTAATTCTTTCCCCGGGCTTAATACCTTCCGGTGTACAAAAAGCTTTGTTAACGCATTTTTTCTTGTCACATTGCGCTCCGGAGAAGTTTATTATAGCCCCTTCCAGCGCATACCTTTTTGGAATGGCGATCTTCAGCGGCAATTCGCGTACTTCAGCCACGACCATATAGTTTTTAGCTACCGGGCAGAAGTGCTTTACGTCTCTTACCTGTACAACCTCATACGTGAACCCGTCTCTAAGCTTTTGAGCGCAAAAACCATATTTCGGACAGGCTTTACATCTTGGAGAGGTTCTAGCTATGAATCTCTCGCCTTTCTTAGCTTGGACTAAGGGAATGAGAGTTATTTTCCTACCTGGATTCATGCGCTTTAAGATACTTTTTAACGAATACGAACTCTCGTAACCTTCTTGTTCTGCCATGAGTATTTTCTGAGCTTCTTAGATCTCCGCCAGCCGCACGCTGCACAGTATTTCTTCCTAATGTTGTAGCTGTGCCGGCCGCATCTAGGGCACCTTATATGGGTTTTCTTTTTGCCTCTTTTACCAAACGATGTTGTTCCCTTTACCATACAACCTACCCTTGACTACTTAAAACTGGACTTACTAAAACCACGTTATCTCCTCTGACTATTATAAGCCCGAGCTTTCTCGACTTGTTTTCTTTCATTTCTTCCGCGTTGTCAAGCACGAGGTTTAGGTGTTGGTCGAAGCTTTTTAGTATACCACGCACCTCTCTCCCGCCTTTAAGTCTAACTAAAACAGCACTCCCAAGTGCTTCCTGTAATATTTCCGTTGCACTTGAAGGCGGCAATGTCTTCCCTCCTGAAAGTCTGTTCATAAGCCACTACCTAAACTTACTAATAAAGCTTTAGGTTGTCATATCGTTGGTTTTAAGTCTTAAACACGAATTCGGATAAATAGTGGGCCCGCCGGGATTTGAACCCGGGACCTTCCGGTTTCTGCCAATAGTTATCAGCCGGACGCCCCACCGCTAGGCCACGTTAGGGGCTTCCTGGCCCCGTGGCGTCGGACCCGTGATTTTATGTTATTA
>JALURF010000086.1 GCA_027017165.1 Thermofilaceae archaeon | reverse complement strand
TTTAGGCTTGAATTTCTCGGTTCTCCGCGTTTCATATTCTGGGAGACGGGTGAGGAAGGCTTTCTCTATTTTCTCTAAGCATTTCTCTCCGCCTATTAGCAGGTAGTAGTGGCAGTAGCCTTTCTCGAAGATTAGGTGTAGTCCTAGGGTGCAGTCTAGTCGTGAAGCTTCTCTCAGGAAGTCCACTATTCTACGAGGGATCTCGGCCAGTCTTTCTTCATCAACTATTGGCGTTTTGAGAAACTCTATCCTGTAGATTTCCTCGGATTTTCCAGCTACATGCTCTCTGGTTTTACTTATTAAAGTTAAGAAGGCTAGTAGGGGGATGGCGAGAGTTAAAGCCGAAACTATTGTTTCGAGCTTATCTAAGAGTTTTAGCATTTCTCTCCAATATCTTATAGAGAAAAGTAAGGCTAGGCTTACGGCCATTAAAAAGTAGTCTATGAAACTTCTATCATCCACGCTCCCCTAAAGAAAAGTGAAAAAACATTAATAAACTTCCGTAATTGGTTCTTGCAATTTTATACTTCGTTCTCTTAAGCTCTGGAGTTATAGAGCTTAAGAGGTTGATATCAGTACTGATGGAGAATACTTCGTTGGACACGACTAGGAGAGAGTAAAGTGTACTTTTCTCGCGTGAAATAAAGACTCCTCCATGGATTAGGCAAGTTGGGCGGTCATCCGGTTGCAATATCCCCTAGTGGAGAATATATAGTCGCCGGGGGGACTGGCGAAGGTATTAATAATTATAACTGTTTACGTGTTTTCTAGGGAGGGTTTTACCGTTTTAGAAAAACAGTTTGAAGATTGGGTTGAATCAGTATCGTTCAATGGAACAGTAATAGCAATCGGAGACTACACTGGGAGCATGTCCTTTCTTTCTATAAATGAGAAGCTTACTTGAAGCTATAGGACTGGATATGATATTTATAGTGTTTCTCTGTCAAGAAACGGGGAGTATGTAGTTAAAATAGGAATAATACTAGATGTCAGACAGTTTAAGTAGCAACTAGTGAATTGCCGAGAACAGCTAGAAAATCTGCTCAAATATAGTAGTTTTTCAATAATAACACTAAAAATAGTCTTTCAGCTAATGCTAAAAAGCATACTGGAAATTTTGACGCTAGGAGTCAATTATCCTCAGATCCCATTTATTCTACTCCATCCAGGTAGGAATATATTAAACGTATAAATATGAGAGAGAGTTAAGCTACACGCAGGTCATCAACGCTCTTGCCATTAGGGACCTCCTCGACCTGCTTGGTGTGGACGAGGAGACTAGAGAGAACGCGATGGCTAGAATGTTCAGTAACAGAGAACTGGAGGCTTTGATTGACCGGACGATAGAGATAGTTGCGAAAATGCTCGTGGAGCGCTTAGAGAAGAGCGTTACAGTATAGCAGGTTACTGAATTAACCTACTCAGAACACATTATAATAGGCGAGGGTTAGAGGCTTGCTGGTAGTGTGTATCGACTACTCCGGGAATAGCGTTAAAGTTTACGGGTTAATAGCTGTTAAAGAGGAAGACTTAGGAGTATTAGCCGGCTTTCTACCTATGTTCCCGCATTTTTCCGAGGTTAGGGGTAGGCTGGCTAAGTCTAAAATTTTGAAGGTATTTTCTAAGAGATATGCTAAAGTCGAGAAATACATCGTAAAGCTGGTGGTCTCAGAGGATTTGCAGGCTGTAGTGGATGAGTTGGAGAATTTAAAGGATAGAGCGGGGAGGATATATGCCGACGTACACGTTTACAGGAGGATAAAAAGAGCTCTAGGAGGATTAGAGGTCATAACCGAGAATAAGAAACTATTAAAACATAGAGAACCGGGGGTTTTAACGGCATTCAACATCCTAGATTTAGCCATGAACCGATATAAGAGAAAGAGGTGAATCCCCCCTCTCATCGAAGGAATCCCACTCGAGCGGGGATCATCTCGATACCTATAATGCTCATAAACTATATATGGTTTTCGTGATCACGGAATGGGTGCTCAGGTACGATATAGATTTGGTACGATATAGTTCCTGGATATTCGGGAGGAAAC
Source organism: Thermofilaceae archaeon (assembly GCA_027017165.1). Taxonomy (GTDB): domain Archaea; phylum Thermoproteota; class Thermoprotei; order Thermofilales; family B69-G16; genus B69-G16. The sequence goes on along the minus strand of JALURF010000086.1, from coordinate 2,090 downwards.
TATGTTATTAAGACTTTGACCTACTATAATGAGGAGAACGGCGAAAATAGAGGTGATTTAGCCCATTTATAGCATCTTTTTATCTGTTAAAGAAAAAGAAGATTGAAATTCTTGAAGATAAAAATTATTTCTTGAAGAAATTATTATTCTTCATCATCATATGCATTAAAGGCGGATTTCGAAGTAGATTTAAATATTTTTAAGAGATAGTAACCCCCAGAAACTTGCTGGACTATCTCTTTCAGTGAGACCAAAAACCTCTATTGGACAGTCTCCGAAATAGATAATGTTTTTAAGATGTTTTATAGTATAAATTGACGAGGTTGGTGCGGTGGTTAAGGGTAGGAGGAAGCTCGTCATAGAGATTGAGGTTTATGAGGATATAAGTAATGAGACTTTAAAAGCTATAATTAGGGCTTTAGAGGGTAAGGGCAAGTTTTATACCGTTGAAGAACTGGAGAAGGATTTAGAGGAAGGAGATTAGCCTCTCTTATAGGCTTTTTTCCTGTGTCTATCCCGGAGATTATGACTACTCTTCCCTCGAAATCTAGATAGTAAAATTCTATATTTACCCCATTCTGATCCTCCTCACGGGTAGACCCATAATCCTGAGGACTATAGGTTCTCTCATAAGAGCTTCTATTTTAGAATCGGGGTTTTCCTGAAGAGCTTTTTGAAGTTCTCTAGCGAATTTAATAAATCTATTGTAAATTCCCATTTTCCTAGCTTGTTTCAAAGTGTCTTCGTGGATTAAAATCCTCCACGAAATAACCACTTATCAATCATCTCCCGATGATCTTTTACGACATTTACATAGAACTTACTTATATATTTCAAAAATTCAAAACTCTAATCTTTCTTCCGAGAAAGAAATTTCATTTTTTAGGCAGTTACGAATTTAAATATCTCCAGAAGATTGGAATAGACTATTCTAGCTTTCAGCTCGAATTCTTTCCTTAGTTACTTCAGTAGCGCTTCAAGAAGATTTCCGCTTAGTTTTATTTTGTTATTTTATGCTCTTTTCAATGAGAACCATGTTCCTGCGAGAAAAGGAGAGCCTTTTAAGCTCTCTATCGGCCCTCCTGGTCAGGTATATGTGGAACTTCATTCCTTCTCGAAGGGTATTAGCTTGCCCTCTCTGATCTCTTTCTCTGCCTCGTGGTAGGCTTCTATGTTTTCAGGCTCGGGCTCCTCGATTCCGATTACTCTCTCCTCTAGGGCCTCGAGCCTAGCGGCGATAGCGTCGAGCTTAGAGCTGATATCTTTTAGAGCCTCCAAGATCTCCCTCTCTAAGACTGCAGACATCACCTAAACAAAAGCAAGGCCACTATATAAGCCTTCGAAGACTAAAACTCGAGCTCCTCCGACTTCCCCGTGAATCTTCCTTCTCCCTACCTTGACCTCTCCTTTGTGGTCCAAGTAGAGTTCTTCAGCTGAGCCATCTTTACTCGTATCAAACTGTAGAGCGGATATTTAATCATCAACAAGAAATTAATTGAGCAATATTTAGTTCTTCCAAATTTAACTACTGCAATATATTCAGCTTCCGTTATATCCACCCTTTAAGCTGTTACACGGTAATATACATGTCTCTCGATACTATTGTGTTTTCTTAGGTTTTAGATTTTAAGCTGAAGGGTTTTAGTTGATAAGAACGCATCGCTTATTACGGTATTTTATGAGTTATGTTGAGGAGAAGTATCTTGCTATCTTGGATGTAGTATAGGCCGTGATTATTATAACGTGTTTTTCTTCCTTTCTATATACAACTACTAGTGCTTTGTTGTTGATTTTTCTAATAGCTTTTTTTATTTTGTTTTCGTGGATGAGTTTATCTGTTTTTGAATACAAGTATGTATATCTGATTTGTTTATGTTTCTTTCTTTAATTCTTTTTAAGGCATGTATTGTATATATTATTTTCAAGTCATTTGCACCACTGTTTCAATGCCTTTGATTACGAGCTTGTTTAGGTCTATTTTTGTTTGAGAGAAGTTGAGTATTTCTATGCCTATGATTTCTTTTTTCTCGTTTAAGTCGACTATTATTTTATCGGTTATTTCGAGTGAGTCGGCGATTTTATCTTCTCTA
>JALURF010000085.1 GCA_027017165.1 Thermofilaceae archaeon | reverse complement strand
CCTCTAAATACCACTCGGCCTCGTCTATCGCCTCGCCCAACTGGTGGACGAATTTTTCAGCTTTTTTATGTATTTGAATCCAAACAGCGTGGGCGAATGGGTCTTCCTCTACTCTCTCTTCACTTTCCTGCATTTGTCTTGACCACCTCTTCTACGGTGGGGAATGTGTGGAGTAGTAGGGGCTTTCTCATAGGGTTTAACAATCCGGAGACATAGAAGTAGCCTCTATCCAGTGAGGATAAATCGACATTCTCCGTGGCTACAACTTTGGATATTTCGGCTATATCGCTTTCTACGGCTAGCTGACTGAAGAAAACCGTGTTTATATTATTCCTGATACCAGTTGAGAGGTCCGTAACCCATCTCTGGCTGGCTAAGATTAATCCTACGCCGAATTTCCTACCCCTCCTGGCGATCTCCTCTAGGATAGGCGCGGTCGGCGTCCCCGCGCTCGCGTAGTTTTGAGCCTCATCTACAATAATCGCTATTCTATCGCCTCCCCTTTCCTGTACTTTCTCCCAGAGGAATTTAATAGTGTCTTTTAGCAAGCTCCACTTTATGGCCATGGGCTCGTTCGAGAGGTCTAGGACTAGGCTTTTATCCTCGTCGACGAGTAATTCGGCGACCTCTCTGGGAGTGTATTTTCGCCCGTTAAACTTGGCTAAATCTAAGCCTGAAACCAGGTAGCGCATGATAACCTTGGCTATCGTGGTATTCCTCCTAGCCAGTAGAGCCATGGTATAGCGCAGTATTTCTAAATATTCCTCATTTCTCCACTCCACGTTTTTAAATTCCTCTGGTTCAGCTATCTCTATCTTCCTCGGCTTCCCGCTGTGGACTAACGAGTACCTCCTCGACTTTCTATAATCCTCCATTAGCCCGAGGGCTTCGAAAAACTCAGTAGCCTCTTCAGGGTTTCCTCCAGACGCTAGATATGCGTATATGGAAATTTCTATATCCTCAGCATATTCGTTTCCGACTTCACTAGCTATTACCGACGCTATGCCTGCGGGGCTTGGAAGGACTTCTCTATCCTCTATCACTCTGAAAGCCGAGTCTTCTTTAAAAAACGGCGCGTAGTCCTGTCCAGTGTGGTCGAAGATTATCGATTTAATGCCTTTTAAACTGAAAGCTTTGGCTAAAAGTCTGACTAAGTGGGATTTACCCGTGCCCGTGGTCCCTACGACGGCTATATGATAGTTTACATAGCTAGCGTCTAGTTGGAATAGCCTAGAGGAGGAGGAATATACTCCTATGTATACGGGCTCCGAGACGTTTACTAGAATTTCGTCGCCCTCTTCGAGTAGGTATATGTCGGATTTGCTGCCTACAAGCGGGGGTATGGTTATGCGCGGGATTAGCCTTCCTTCATCGTCAAGTACTCCTAAGAGTTCCGCGCTGGCGTTCATGTAACCTAATGCGTCTATGGTCTCCTCGTCTCCCTGGACTATAAAAGGCGAGTATTGGTTTTTCGCTATGTTTACATGGCTTATCCATCGTACGACTCCGAGGAATTTCCTCTTAGAGTTCTCCACTAATACCAAATCGTTGACATTTACTTCTTCGAATACTCTAAATGTGACGTATCTCGTCCCCGATTTGCCTACTAGCGTTCCTACTAGCTTCATTCTAAATGCTAAAGAACGGGGTAGGTTATATATTTAAATGGAAAGAGTAGAGCGGAAGTAAATAAAATAGTTTTTAGGGAGGCGGAGGCGGAACAGTTTCTTTTTTAGGTCTTATGAAGAAGAAGTATATGATCAGGCCTATGATGCCCGTGAAGAATACGACTGCCGCCCAGAGCAACGGGTTTTCTATTCCGCGTTTTTTAGCGTCTCTAAATACCCAAAAGCTTATAGCCAATGCTATGATAAAGCCGATAGCTACTCCAACGAGCACTACAATAATCGGTAGGAACTGTATGAACATTGTATACATGTTTTCGAGCCTCTTTGTAATTTATTCAGTCACATCTTATTTAACTTTACTACTCTCCAGTGATATATTTTATACTCCTGTAGATACGAAGGTAAAGCTTATATTCACCCAACCATAGAGATACGGTGATTCAAATGTCGGAAAGAGAGAGAAATCCGTATTTGGGGGCTCTCGTACTACTACTCTCCCTTATAGCGGCGTACAATGTTTACAACATAGTGCTCTATACAGGAAACATGGGCGGGGTAAAAGTGGCTGACTTCTTCCTCCACATGAAGATGCTGATTTTCATAACATTCTTCATGGTCTTAGTATTTATATTTAAGAATTTGATTTATAAGCTAAAAAGTGAAAAATAGCCTACTCGGGTTTTACCTCTAGCGTTTTTACCGGCTTTATCTCATACACTTCTATTTCCGCTCTTATCGGGTTGAAAGTCCCTCCTTCATCCGTGTAGTAGATGGTGATCCTAGCGGCTTTATCGGAGACACCCTCTTTATTAGATACTTCGACCATCGCTCTGGCTAGTCTAGCCCAGTTTTCTTTAGATTTCTCTTTGTCTCCCGTGCTGGTTTTAGCATAGAATGTGGCGTAGAACCATCTTTTGGCTCTGAATATTGCCCCTCTGCAGGTTGGTGAAATTTTGCTTCTCCAAATTTTTACTTTTTCGCTCATATCTATCCCCAATAATATATCTTATTCAGCCTAGCCATTAATATATATCGCTTATATCACAGCATAATTAATTCTTTTACCCTTTTGAAATCGAAGAAGCCAGGTCTTCCGTGTCCCGGAGCTATAATCCTCTTCCCTAGATTCGATATTTTATCGAGAGAGAGGTAGAGAGCATAGTCGCTCCCTGTGGGCAGGTCTGTTCTACCAATATTACCGTCGGAGAATATCAAATCTCCCGTAAATACTACGTCTTCGAATACTATACATATACTGTCCTCGGTGTGCCCCGGAGTATGCAGTATATCCAGTTTCAAACTCTCCAGTTCCAGAACTCCTTCGTCTACGGGTAGGTCGACTTTTATAGGTTGTATTATGTCTCCGAACAAGGTTGATAATGTAAGCTCTGCATCTGCGTTTTTTAGAGCTTCAACGCCTTTTACGTGATGGAGAATTTTAACTTTTTCTAACGTATTTTTGAAGACGGGAGTTGCGGCTATGTGGTCGTAGTGGAAATGCGTGTGTATAACATATACCTTGTAGCCGCTGAGGAAAGAAAGAATGTCTGGGAATATATCTGGTAGGCCTGGATCCACTATTAAAATTTCTTTTTCATTCCCCTCCACTAGGTAAGTGTTGGAAGAGTAACGCGTGGGGTGGACTATTAGGTAGACTTTCTCCTTTAAGCGTTGTAGTCTAACCGACATGTCCTTTTCCCACGAGCCTGTACAGCCTTTTCCTCCTCCAAACGCTATACTCGTATAGAAGCACGTAGATAAAAACTATCAGCACTAGTATCGTCAGTATGGTTATGAGGAATTCTTCAAAGGATAGCACGATCTTCATATTCACCACATTTATTTCTAGATTTTGAATCATATGTATCTACTTCTTAACTACGCCGTTTTATACGCTATCACCGCGAAATCTTTTATCGTCTTAATTCGCGAAAACCCCGCATATTTGAGACGCGCCGCTACGCCAGCTTGAAACTTCAAACCCTTTTTAACGCCCGGAGCGCCCGTATAATGGAATAAAACTCCTTTCTTTTTTAAAACTCTATATAGCTCCTCATAGAATTCCAGGCTGTACAATTCTCCCGCCAAGGCGAATCTCGGAGGATCGTGAATAACCCTATCAAACGACTCGTCATTTAGCTCCTCTATGTACTCGCTTGCATCAGCCAACACGATTTCTATCTTCTCATCCGCTAATTCTCTAGACCAAGGATTATACCGCGCAATTTCTAAAACATAAGGATCCTTCTCCACAGTCACTATACTCGAAGCGCCTCGCTTTAGAGAATAAATAGCAGTATAGCCCAGCCCTGTGCATATATCTAAGACTCTGTGCCCCCTCCTAATATCGGCCAGCCTTACCTTTTCTAGCGTATCTTCTAGAGGAGTAACGTTTTTTATACGATGCATATGTATACCGCTAATTTCCAGCGTCGGCGCGGTATCGGGGGCTACAACCATTAGTTTATAGTATCGCCAAGGGGTAGAAAGGGATACCTCGAATATATCCTCTCCGCC